>JADGCR010000060.1 GCA_015228895.1 Magnetococcales bacterium | reverse complement strand
CCGGGGCAAGGAAAACAAGAACTGGTTGCAGAAATTCAGCGACGCCGCCGGCTACTACGATCTGTTTCTCATCCATCCCACGGGCACCGTCTTTTACACCGCCGCCAGACAGGCGGATTTCGCCACCAATCTGCTGACCGGACCATTCGCGGGAACCAATCTGGGCCAGCTGTTCAAGAGGGTGGTCAAAACCGGGCAGTTCGGAATGTCGGACCTTGTGCCCTACCCCCCCAGCGACAACCAGCCGGCCTATTTCATGGCGCAACCGGTGCTGGAAAATGGCCAGACGATCCTGATCATGGCCCTGCAATTGCCCCCGGACGCCATCAGCGGCATCATGCATCAGGTGGCCAACTCCGAATCGCTCCAGACCTTTCTGGTGGGACCGGATCAACGTCTGCGTTCCGACGCCTTCACCAACGCCGCCCAACCCGCCGCGGCCACGGCCTTTGTGGGGGGGGCCGCCGCGTCGGTCATGGCGACCTCCTCGGTGGAGAGCGCCCTGGCCGGTGAAACCAACACCCGGACCACCACGCGGAGTGATGGCAAACCGGTGCTCTCCTCCTTCGCTCCCATCCCTCTGGACCATTTCAACTGGGCGGTGGTGGCGGAAATCGAACTGGCGCCACCCGACCTCCACACCCCTTCCCGATGGCAATTGTGGGCCATGCTGCTGTGTGTGACGCTGCTGGCCCTGGCAGGTTCCCGGATCCTCCAGCACGACCTGGTCTATCCCCTTCTGGACGCCTCCGCCTCCCTGAACCGCATGGCGTCGGGCCGCTTCGAGACCGTGCCCGGTCGATCCCGCGGGGATGAACTGGGTATCCTGACCCGCTCGGCCACCACGGTCGCCAGCGAACTCGCCCAGGCGGGCCAGAGGGTTCACCAGGCAGCAGAGCCGCTTTCCGCCCGCCTGCGCCGTCTGGCCTCCTTTGCCATGGCCATCTCCCGCGAGGCGACGGCCGGCTCCGAAACCCTCCGCGCGGCCAGGGCGGACATCGAAGAGTCGGCCCGCCTGCACAACGAGGAGAGCGCCCGCATGGCGGAGGAGTATGCCCGTCTGGTCGCCGCCCAGGCCGGCATGGTCAGCAACGCCGAGAAAATGGCCACCCTGACCGCGCAGGCCGTGGCCGCGGGCAAACAGGAGTTCACCGCCACCCTGGAGGCGTGGCGCCAGATCCATGGCCGGATTCAGTTGTTGCGGCAATCCGCGCAGGAGATCATGCAGATGGCGCAGCGACATCCCACCGACGATCCTCTGCGCACCGGCAAGCATGGCAAAAAGGAGTGGCTCGCCATGGTCGCCCAGTTGACACAAACCTGGCAGAACGAACTGAACGACCTGGAAGCGGCCATCGGGGAGCGCCTGCAAACCTCCGACCGCATGGAGTCGCTCCTGGACAACATGGTTCCCACCCCGCCTCCTCCCGTCCGGCAGGCCGGGACAAACCGCGCCCTGGCGCGGGAACACACCCCGGAGCGCACCCTGCTCGCTTTGGACAAGGCGGATGGACTGCTGCGGCAGAACGTCACCGCGGCCAGGGAGATCCTCATGGGTGCCAAAAGTCTGTTTGACCTCACCACCGGCCCGCTGCGACAGGCCACCTCGTTTTTCACCCAGCACGCCCACCCGGAGCAGGAATCACTCGCCAATCCGGAACCGCATCCTGTTCCCTTGCAACTGGACCGAGAACCAGACCAGATTCCGAGCGAGACCGGATCTTCCACCCATGTTTGAAAGAGGGTTCACACATGAGCAATGAAAACACCACGACATCCTCGACGCAATATCTGACCTTCATGCTGGGCACGGAGGTGTTCGCCGTTGACATCGCCAAGATCCGGGAAGTCCTGGAGTTCACCACCGTCACCAAGGTGCCCCGCACACCGGCTTTCATGTGCGGGGTGATCAACCTCCGTGGAAGCGTGGTCCCGGTGGTGGACATGCGTCTCAAGTTCAGGATGGACAAGACGGACAAGACGGTCAACACCTGCATCATCATCCTGGAGATCGCCCAGGACGATGGCGTGGTGGTGATGGGGGCGTTGGCCGACTCGGTGCGAGAAGTGATGGAACTGGGACCCGACCAGATCGAACCCCCGCCGAAAATCGGGCTGCGGCTCCGGGCGGATTTTTTGAAAGGGATGGGGAAGGACGACGGACGTTTCATCATGATCCTGGATATCGACAAGATCTTCTCGGTGGAGGAACTCTCGGCGGTGCAGGAGGCGGCGGCCTGACACCTCTCAATTGCAGGGGACCGATGGGCGTCCCAGGGCCATGTTCAGGTTGTGGCAGGCTTCCTGGTTGCGGGGATCGGCCCGGACGGCGTTGCGATAGGCCGCCACCGCTTCCTGCGGACGGCGCATGAACCACAAATTGTTGCCAACCCCCACCCAGGCGCTGGCGCGTTGCGGGGCCAGGACGGTCACTTGCCGGAACAGCGCGAGACTCTCCCCGTGATGGCCGCTCCGTCCCAGCAGCAGTGCCAAGGGTTCCATGAGATCCAATCGCGCCTTGCCCCGCGCTTTCTCCATGGCCGTCCGGTAATGGGCCATGGCCTCCTGGAGTTGGCCTGTTCTGGCCGCGTATTGGGCCAGTCCGGCGTGACCGGCGGCATGTTCCGGATGCCAGCCCACGATGCGGGCATAGACCACGCCATCGTTCCGCCAGGCACGATTGGCCGCCAGGGTCCCTCCCAGGGCCAGCAAGACCAGCAACAGTTGACCGATCCACCATTTGCCCCGCAGCCGATCCAAACCCCAGGCCAGCAGCAGGACGACCCCCACGGAAGGAAGATACAACGTGCGCAGGGCCAGCAACGGGGTGGGATTGAGCGCCGCCAGCAGCGGTGGCGCCAGAGAACTCCCCAGCCAGGCCAGGGCCAGCAAGGGCAATCCGGGCAGGGTACGGGTCCGCACCACCGGCCAGATCATCACGGTCAGCATCACCAGGGCCAACCACCCTGACTCCGGACGGGTCACCCCATCCGCGGGTGTGGCCAGATAGAGTGGTTGGGGCCAAGGCCAAAGCAGATGCCGCAGAGATTCCACAGCGAAGGAGAACAGGCGCATCCAGGCGGCCAACGAATCCCACGTCAACGGGAGCGGCGTCCCCAACACCATTTTCCGCGCCACCAGATAGCCAGCCAGCAGCAGGAAACAGGGCAGAGCGTTCCAGAACACCACCCGCCCCCGGCGCACGTACTCGTAAACCAGGAGAAAAACCGGAAAGGCCGCCACCACCTCGACGGTCAACAGGGCACCCAGATAAAACAGGTTGGCCAGAACCAGCCAGCGCCATCCCCCCAAACGCACAAAACGGTCATACAACAGACAGGTGATCAGCAATAACAGGGTCGCCTGCAGGTGCAAGGAGCCCGAGATCCAGGCGATTGCCTCCACATGGACCGGATGCACGGCGAACAGGGCCACCGCCAACCCGGCCGCGCGCGCGTCCATGGTGGGGGACAACCGTCGCAACCACAACAAAAGCAACAGGGTCGCCGCCAGGTGCATGAGAATGGAAGCCGCGTGAAACCCCGCCGGGTCGCCATGCCAGAGCTGGTTCTTGGCCCACAAGGCGACCGTCACCAAAGGTCGATAATTGGCCTCCTCCCCCGCGTCGGGCAGATTGCTGAACCACCAGACCCCATGGGTAAAAAAATCGGCGGGCCGCGCCGACCGCTCCAGACGCGGATTGTCCACCAGGAATGGACGGTCATCCAGGACGAACTCCCCGGAGAGGGTGTCGAGATGGGCCAACACCACCAACAGTGTCAGCAACACCCCGGTGACACGCCATGCCATGGTCTGTCTATTCACAGGCCTCGCCCCCATTGGGTAACTCCATCGAAAGCAAAGTTTCAATTGGACATTGAATATGATGGATTATCAGGTCGCTTGGCAACTGCCGAATTGAGATTTGAGCAAATTGAGGCGAACGATTAAGATATGAATAATCAAAAAGAAACTTACCAGACACCAAAATTTGCATGGCTTTTTCGCATAAATATGTTAAAATTGCCATCAAGATGCGAGGTTCATCAACAAAATTGTGACAGGAGTCTACTCATATGCTGCTCCGTTTTGGCATGGAGAACATGTTGTCCTTCCGTGACTACCAGGAGATCTCTTTGGTGGTTCCAAAACAATCCAACCAGGGGGCCATACGAGGCTTATTGCATGTGAAAGGGGTCAAGGAACCTGTGGTGCCCGCTGTTGGGATCTATGGGGCCAATGCCTCTGGCAAAAGCAACCTGTTGGCCTGCTTGTCACAGTTTATATTTGCAATCATAAACTCTCATAGCAGACCAGAGATGCCAAGTATCAGAAACCCTTTCCGTTTGGATAACACATCGATCAACGCTCCTTCCCGCATGGAATGTGATGTCATGGTCGAAGGCACGCGCTACCAGTATGGTTTCCGTCTGGATGGGCATCGGGTGTTGGAGGAGTGGTTGTATGCATTCCCCTTCGGTGCCCGCCACCGCACACTTTTCCATCGCAATACAGAAGAAAGTGAAACATTTTATTTTGGTCCGCACATGAAAGGCAACAACCACGTCGTAAAAGAACAGACCCGAGAGGACAGCCTGTTTCTTTCGACGGCAGGCATCAATAACCATAAACAATTGCATCCTCTATGGAAGTTCTTTTGCCAACGCATTAAAATAGACAATCAAATTAACACTAGAACATCTTTATTTCATGATATCAATAAACTTGAAGCAAATTCAATGCTGCGCGAATTTGTGGTGTCTTTCCTGCGCGAGGCTGATACCGGCATCTCTGACATTCAACTGCATGATGTTCCTGAAGAAATAAAAAATAAAATCAAAACACACTTTAATCATGCAATCCTGAACGACAAGAAGCACCGTGAGGCCGTGGAACGTTTCCCGCCCACCGAGAAAGATATCTCTCTACAACATCAAGCAGGATCAGAAAAGTTGACTCTGCCCTATCACTTGGAAAGCCGTGGCACACAAACCATGCTGGGGATCGCGATCAAAATTCATCAAACTTTAGAACAGGGTGGGCTACTGGTGGTGGATGAGTTGGAATCCGGTCTGCACCCCTATGCGGCCAAACGGTTGTTGGAACTGTTTCAGGATAGCGCCACCAATCCTAATCAGGCACAAATCCTGTTTGCCACGCATGACTCTTACCTGATGACGGGGTTGGCCCCAGCCCAAATATGGCTGTGTGAAAAGAACGTACAGGGTGCTACGGAGATCTATCCCCTCACCGCCACCCAACTCCGCAAGGGAGAAAATCTGGAGCACGGCTATCTGAAAGGTCGGTATGGAGGTGTACCCTATATGGGACCAATTGAAAACTTATTGCATCCAACAAACTTTGACCGCAATGAGCAAACAGCATCATGACCACCAAACGCCGCATCCCTCCCCCACGCGCTCTGCACACCCCACCTCGCCCCCACCCGCCACGACCTGATTTGATCATTTGTTGCGAGGGTCAAAACACTGAACCCCATTATCTGATCGGCTTTGCCGCGCAACACGGTGTGGTTTTGCGACCTCATGAGCATATCATCTCCCCCTGCGGAGTACCCAAGACGGTCTTGCAGCGTGCTCTTGCAGAGAAAAAAAAGAAAACAAAAGAACACCAAAATAATCATGAAATGTTTAAAATTTGGATGGTCATTGACGTGGATGAACATGCCCACGAAATCCCTGACATTCTGACCAGAGCAAAAAATGCTGGTATTCAGGTCGCTCTTTCCAATCCTTGCATTGAAATCTGGGCTTTGTACCATTTCGATCCTCCCCCAACAGGAGAACTACACCGCCATGTTGCCCAATCCAGACTGAAACAAAGGATGCCGAAATATGATAAAGACAAGGGCAAACTGTTTGATCTGGAACTCATGACACCCAATTATGAGCTTGCCATAAAGCATGCGCAGTCTGCCATGCAACGCGCAGAGCAAGAAGAGATGCCGCACCCAAACCCCTCATCCAATCTCTACAAACTGTTAGAATGCATCTGCAAAATGGGCAGGAAAACACCCACAGCACCCTGCAAAAAAAGGAGCTGAAGCCTCCATGCAAAACCCAATCAATCCTCCCGCGTCACCCGCACGATCTCCTCGATGGTGGTGCGGCCCGTTTGCAGCAAACGCAGGCCGTCTTCCCGCAGGCTTTGGGAAAAAGTGCGAGCGTGGGCGGTGACTTCCCGCTCCCCGGCGTTGTCGTGAATCAAACGCTTCAAGGTGTCATCCAATGGCACCAGCTCGTAGATGCCGGCCCGACCCGCATAGCCACTCCCCAAACAGGCGTCGCATCCAACGGGACGGTAAAGGGTGGCGGGTCGCGCCCCTTGCGAAGCCAAGGCGCGCCACTCCTGCTCCGAGACCTCATGGGGCATCTTGCACGCCTCGCACAACAAACGGACCAGTCTCTGCGCCACCACCGCCGCCAGACTCGATGACAGCAAATAAGGCTCGATCCCCATGTCCCGCAAACGGGCCACGGCGCCGATGGCACTGTTGGTGTGCAAGGTGGACAATACCAGATGACCCGTGAGACTCGCCTGCACGGCGATGCGCGCCGTCTCCACGTCGCGGATCTCCCCCACCATCACGATGTCCGGATCCTGGCGCAAAATGGCCCGCAAACCCCGGGCGAAGGTCAAATCCACCTTGATGTTGACGTGGGTTTGACCGATCCCCTCCAGATCGTACTCGATGGGATCCTCCACGGTCATGATGTTGCGGCTGGTCTCATTCAAACGTCGCAACACGGCGTACAGGGTGGTGGTCTTGCCCGAACCCGTAGGGCCGGTCACCAGGAGGATCCCGTTCGGACGGTGGATCAATCGATCCAGACCCGCCCGCATGGCCGGGGTCATATCCAGTTCTTCCAGAGTCAACCGCCCGGCCTGCCTGTCCAGCAACCGCATCACCACCCGTTCCCCATGCCCCGTGGGCAACGTGGAGACCCGCACATCCACCGGACGCCCGGCAATGCGCAACGAAATCCGTCCATCCTGGGGCAACCGCTTCTCGGCAATGTCCAAACGGGCCATCACCTTGACACGGGAGGCAAGCGACGCGGCCAGCGCCCGCTTTGGCTCCAGCACCTTGCGCAGCACTCCGTCCACCCGAAACCGCACCACCAGAGAGTCCTCGTAAGGCTCCAGATGAATGTCCGAGGCCCCCTTCTTGACCGCCTCCGTCACCAGGGCGTTGATCAAACGGATGATGGGCGCGTCGTCGGCGCTCTCGGCCAGATCCCGCGGCTCCCCGACCTCCTCGGCGGCCTGGGCCAGATCCAGCTCCTCCTCCAACCCCTCCATCTCCTCCATGGTCCGGGAAGAGCCCGCCTCGAAGGTCCGGCGCAGCATCTCCTCGAAGGGTCCCGGCGCCAGTTCCGTCAAATGCAGCTCGCGCCGAAAACGCCTTCTGATTTCCAGCAACACCCCCAAAGAGAGATCCGGGCGATGCAACACCCGCAGACCACCCCCCTCCTCCACGCCACCCACCAGGGCACCATGTCGCCTGGCAAACGCAAAAGAGATCACCGGCGTCTTGCCGGACCCGTCAGTGGAGGTCATCCGCCGCTTCTCCCAGAATCCGCGCCGGAATCCGTGGGGTGGTGGCGTTCAACTGCCGCAGCACAACAGGCTGGCCTCTTTGCAAAGTGACGGAAGGGGCGGCGCGGATCGGTTTGGGGGGAATCTCCCTGGGGGGCTGCCGCGCCCGTCTCACAGGCTGGGATTGCACCACGGAAGGACGGGGCAGCGGAGAGACGTTCTCCAGGGAATCCGTGGAGGATGCCGGGAAGGGAACCGCCAGTTCCGGCAGCACGGGGGTCTCCCCCTCCAGGGTCGCGGGACCCCGACCCTGGGGGGCGGACAACTGGTATTGGCGCATGGAGCGGTATTTCTCGTGGGTGAGGTGCATCCCGTCCTCTCTGGTGCGCAGGATCTTGGGACGCAGGAAGACCATGAGATTGCGCTTCTCGTCCGTGGAGCCTTCCGCGCGAAACAACCCACCCAGCAAGGGAAGATCCCCCAGGATCGGAACCTTCTCGACGTTCTGCTGCCGTCCGTTGCGAATCAGGCCACCCAGCACCAGGATCTGTTGATCGTCCACCAGCACCGAGGTCCTGATGGTCCGGTTGTCCGTATCCCGATTGCCGTAGGCGTCCCGGGTGGCGGCGATTTCCGAGACCTCCTGCAAGATTTCCATGCGCACCACATCCCCTTCGCTGATCTGGGGCCGGACCTTCAAGGTCAGCCCCACATTCTCCCGGCTGATGGTGGTAAAGGGATTCCCCCCGGCGATGGTGTTGGCCTGACCCGTGGTCACGGAAATTTTGGAGCCGACCATGATCTCCGCCTCCTCGTTGTCCAGGGTCACCACCGTGGGTGTGGAAAGGACATTGTTGGAGGCGTCGCTGTTCAAGGCTCGGAGCAGCAGGGCGAAATGATCTCCATCCGATCCCCCCATGAGCAGGCCGGAGGCCGTGGTCACGCCCGCCGCGCCCGCATCGCTCAACCCCTTGGCCACCACGCTCCCCAATTGCAGCAGACCGGGATTGGCACTGGGAAAATTGGTCCCGGAGAGCAGACCGGGGTGATCCCCGTTGCCTCCCAGAATCCCCCACTGCACCCCCAGTTCCGCCGCCTTTCTGACCGAAACCTCGACGATGATGGCCTCCACCTGCACCTGGGCCTGGCGCACATCCAATCTGCGGATGACATCCTGCATGGACTTGAGCAACGCCGGAGGGGCGGTGATCACCAGGGAGTTGGTTCCCTCGTAGGCCTGCACATTGACGATGCCGTTTTCCGAACGCTTGTCCTTCTGGAGATTCTTCAGATAGTCCTGCCCCATGGAGAGCAGCACCTCGACCATCCTCTTGGCCCCGGCGAAACGCAGATTGACCACCCTGGTATTGCCGGCGATCTCCACCGGGATGTCCAGATGGGTGATGATGGTGCGCAGGCGCAAGCGGGTGGCCTTGTCTCCGCCGATCAGCACCGTGTTGGTCCGCTCGTCGGCGATGGCGACCGGCTTCAGCGGTTGCCCCGGAGGCTGTCCAGTCGCCGGACCCGGACCTTGTTCCAGAGCGTTGAGGACCCGCGCCACTTCGATGGCGGAACCGTTCTGCATCGAGACCACCTCCACCTCCCCGTCCGCGGGCTGATCCACCCGTTGAACGATCTGGGCCAACCGCCCGGTCACTTCGGCGTGATCCGTCAGGATCAGGAGATTCCCGTCCTCGTAGGCCGCCATGTGGGCCTTGGGACTGGCCAGTGGACGCAGTGCGGCCAACAGTCGGTTGGCGTTGACGTGTTTGAGCTTGAAAACCCGTGTCACCACCTCGCTCCCATCCAGGGCCAGGGAGTCATTCGGGGTGGCGCTGTATTTGAGTTCGGTATCCGGAAGAATCTTGATCGCTCCCCCGTCCGTGGGCACGGCGATGTATCCATACACCTCCAGAATGGAGAGAAACATCTGATAGAGATCCTTTTCGGTCATGGATTTGGAGGAGATGACCGTGACCTTCCCCTTGATTTGCGGATCGAGGATGAAATTGTGCCCGGTGGCCTGGGCAACCGTTTCGATGAGGGTGGTCAGATCCGCCCCCTTGAGGTTGAGGGTCAGATTGGCCGCAAGGGATGGGAGTGGCAACAGCAACCAGAACGAGACAAGAACCACCCGGCGCAACGATGAAAAGAGGGTATCGATGGCATCCCCCGCATGAAAACTCATTGAAATGGCAGCGATGCGCAACGCGCACTGGTTTGCAACCGGATCCCCCCCGGAGGCGGGACGGACGCCTCTTCGACCCCCCCCTCCCAGGAGGACAACACCCGACTCAAACGTAACGATACCGAGTCATGCGGCGCTGGCCCGGTTCGCAGATAATGATACCCGATGGCTGTCAACAACAAAAGAGCCGTCAGAAGCGACAGCGACTGCCAGGGACGCGGGGCCTTGGCCCGGCGCGATCCCCGATGGTTGGGCAGGATAATGGCGGAATCCGGTCGGGAAGAGGTCTCGTAAGCTCTCTGCAACGCCTGCAACAAGACGCTCACGCAACATGCTCACACATGAAGGGCGCACAGCCCTCGCCACTGACCGGACGGCAGTGGCGAGAGCGCGAAACCATCATGGATTCCAGGGTACATCCCAGCCCTTGGGAGCCACACCCTCTCTGGGGAGCATACGGAAAAAGCGCACTCCCAGCAGAAAAATCAGGCCGGAGACCCCCACCCCGCCCAGTCCGAGGATCAGTTCCAGCACTGACGGGGTATAACTCCCCACCACCCCATCCTGGAAGGCGCTGGAGATGTGGTATCCGGGAAAAAGATCGAAGGGATAGGATTGGCCCGCCAGCAAGGTATGGGACACGAAACAGAAAGTCCCGGCAATCACGAAACCGGAGGCCAGCAGAACCCCGCCGACCCGGTTGCCCAGGCCATGATTGAACAACATCAACAACGGGATCACCACGCCGACCCCCCACACCCCGCCCCAATAGAGCCAGGCCCATGGTCCGGTGAGAATCCACATTTGGACATCGTAGGAAGCCGGATCGTAAAGACGGGTGAATTTCTCCACCACCAACAGGTAGGAGAAGAGCATCATGAAGAAAATCAAAGCGTTGCGCATCCCGAAAACCAGTTTGTCATCCAGGAACCGCCCGGTGTGGCGATAGGCGTACACCAGCAACAGAATGCCGATGGCCGTTCCTGAAGTCAACGAGGCCGCCACAAAGGTCGGCGCGGTGATGGCGGAACCGAACACCTCCCGTCCCTGGATCACCCCGAAGATGGAGCCCGTCCCGGTGGTCAGGATCAAACGCCAGCCAAAGGCCGCCGTCCCCACGAATTTCTTGTACTGCTTGTACTCGAACATGGTCCAGAGATAGAGCAGGCAAAGGACCATGAAGCCGGTATACAAAAAGACGTTCCAGGTGAACATGGAACGGAAGTTCATGTGGACCATGGGCAACAGCATGACGTCCGGTCTGCCCAGGTCCAGCAGCAGCACCGTCAGACCGCCAATCAGCAGGGCGATGGACAAAAAGGCCGAAAAGCGCCCGAACTGCTCGAACTGCTTGACCGCGAACACCGTGGACATGGAGCCCATGTTCAGCGCGCCGGAAGCCATCACCAGCAGCGAAATGGCGAAGACATGGGGCAAACCCCAGACGATCTGATTGTTCATGCCGGTGACGGCATGGCCCTGGATCTCCACATAACCAAACGCGCCCGCCCCCAGCAGCACCAGGAACAACAGGCCGAGAAACACCCGGATGAAA
>JADGCR010000005.1 GCA_015228895.1 Magnetococcales bacterium | reverse complement strand
TCGCGACCCTTGCGCGTCATTTTTGCGCCCCTCCCGTGCGGGTACGGGAAATTTTTCAAATATCCTTGGCTTTTGCTGAAAATGGTCCTATAGTGCCCCATGACTGATCGTGCTGTTTCTGGAAAAGTCGGCTTTGCCGGCTTTTTTGGTTGAATGGGCAGGAAGAATCCACGAAAAGCAGGCGGCTTTCAATCACATTCTCAAGGCGATGTTCCCTTGTCCGACATGCAGGAAACCCCCTTGTCCGGAACTCAAACCCGGCTGATGCAATTGGCTGGCGAAGCCGCTGGTGCCGAAGCGTGTCAACTCGTGGACCTGGAGGTCGCCTCGGAAGGGGGAGCCCGGGTGGTGCGGCTCTTTGTGGAAAAACCGGATGCCTCCCTGACCCTCGACCATTGCGCCGCGGTCAGCGAGCGCCTCTCCGCTCTTCTGGATGCGCAGGACCTCATCCCCGGCGAGTACCGGTTGGAAGTCTCTTCTCCAGGTTTGACGCGACCCCTGAAAAAACGGGAGGATTTCGTGCGCTTTCAGGGGAAGCTGGCCGTGATTCAAACCTATGTGGCCATTCCCTGGGGAGAGGGCAAACAGGGGAAAAAGTTTAAGGGGGTGTTGCGGGGAGTCGAGGACGATACCGTTTTGCTCCTTGCACAGGAAACGATGGTACGCGTACCGTTGCGCATGATCAGCAAAGCCAATTTGGATTTTGAATTTTAGCCAACACCGGGTGTTATTTTATGAGTGTGGAAATTTTACAGATTGCCGAACAGCTGGCCAGGGAAAAGGGCATTCCCCGCGAGATTGTCATCGAAGCCATGGAGGACGCCATTCGTACCGCCTCCAAACGGAAATACGGCGCGCACAAAAACATTCAGGTGCTCTTCGACCCCAAGACCGGTGTGTTCAAACTCAATCAATTGCGTGAAGTGGTGGAGTCCGAGGAGGCCCCCGGGTACGAGGGACCGGATACCCACATGCTCCACGCCGTCGCCCTGAAGCTCAATCCTTCCGCCAAGGTGGGGGATTTCCTCTCCGAGCCGCTGCCGCCCATGGAGTTCGGGCGCATCGCCGCCCAGACCGCCAAACAGGTGATCGTCCAGAAGGTGCGGGAAGCGGAGCGGGAGAGTGTCTTCAAGGAGTACATCGACCGCCAGGGACAACTGGTGAATGGCCTGGTCAAGCGGGTGGAGCGGAACAACATCTACGTGGACCTGGGACGGGCGGCGGCTTTCCTGCCCCATGAGCATCAACTGTTCCGGGAGCACTACCGTCCGGGGGACCGCATCCGCGCCTACATCCACGAAGTGCGGGACGTGCAGCGGGGACCGCAGATCATTCTCTCCCGCACCGTGCCGCAAATGGTGCCCAAGCTGTTTGAAATGGAAGTGCCGGAGATTTACGACGGCATCGTGGAGATCAAGGCCGTGGCCCGGGATCCGGGTTTTCGCAGCAAGATCGCCGTCCGTTCCAACGACTCCCATGTGGACCCGGTCGGGGCCTGCGTGGGGATTCGTGGTTCCCGGGTGCAGGGAGTGGTGACCGAATTGCAGGGGGAGCGGATCGACATCATCGAGTGGTCGCCGGATCCGGCGGTTTTCATCTGCAACGCCCTGGCCCCGGCTGAAGTGATCAAGGTGGTGATGGACGAGGACGAATCCCGCATCAAGGTGGTGGTGGACGAGGATCAACTCTCCCTCGCCATTGGTCGGCGCGGGCAGAACGTCCGTCTGGCCTCGGAGCTGACCGGCTGGAAGATCGACATCATCACCGAGCGGGAAGAGGCGGAAAGCCGGGTGGAGGAGTTCGACGCCATCGCCAAGGAGTTCATGGCCCGGCTGGATCTCGACGAGGAGGTGGCGACCTCGCTGGTGCAGGAGGGCTTCACCTCCCTGGAAGAGGTGGCCTACGTCCCCCTGGAGGAGTTGGCCGGCATCGACGGCTTCGACGAGGAGATCGCCCAGGAGTTGCGCACCCGCGCCAGGGATCAACTGCTCCATTCCGCCCTGGAAACCGAAGAGCGCAAGGCCGCGTTGTCCATCGATCCCCGCATTTCCCAATTGCGCGGTTTGAACGACGCCATGGTGATCTCCCTGGCGGAAAAGGGGGTGGCCCAGCTGGATGATCTGGCCGATCTGGCCACCGACGAACTGCTGGAGATTCTGGGCAACGCCATGAGCCGCAAGGAGGTGGAGCGGCTGATCATCGAAGCCCGTGAAGTGGCGGGTTGGTTCGAGACCGGGGAGTAGTGGGCAACCAGGAGTCTGCCAGAGTGAACGCCACAGCGCAGACCGATGAAGATCGCGGCAATCCCATGCGCCGTTGCGCCATCACGCGCAACCGCAGACCCAGGGAACTCCTGTTGCGGCTGGTCGCCGACCCCCAGGGTCGCCTGACCGAGGATCTGGCGGGGCGGTTGCCGGGACGGGGGATTTATGTCACCCCGGATCCGGCGCGGGTGACGGCCCTGCTGGCCAGGCACAAGACGGCCGGGGAGGAGATCGGGATCTTGCTGGCGCGTCTGCAATCGAGTCTGTTGCAGCGTCTTCTGGAAGGTGTGGGTCTGGCCCGTCGCGCGGGCGGTTGCAAGGTGGGTCTGCGGGAGGTGGAGGAGCTGCTGAAGCACGGTCACCACCCCCTGGTGCTGCTGGCCACGGATGCCGGCTCGATTCGGGACAAATTGACCCATCTTCTGAGGGACAACGACGGCATCGAGGTTCTGGAAGTCTTGAACCGGGAGCAGTTGGGCACCATCTGGGGGGGACGCCTGGTGGCTCTGGCGGCGGTGACCAACTCCGGAGTGATACAAAGAATTCGCATCGACGCCGCGCGTTGGCGGTCTTTTACGCAGGTTGTGGAAGCAAGGCAGGAGATCAAGGGTTCAAAAGGGTTCCGGGGGAACGGAAGGCAGGTCTCCCCTGGTTGAGAATGGGTCTTTAGGGACCGGGGTATTGTATACCGGATGGGTATTTAACCGGTGGAGAAGGTTCTGTTGAGCGATTTGAAGAACAGTGATGATAATGATGGTGGAGAGGGCGCTCGTCTGAAATTGAAGGCCCCGCGCCGTATTGTGCTGCGCAAAACGGTTGAGGGAGGCTCCATCAAGCAGAATTTCTCCCATGGCCGGAGCAAAAGCGTCGTCGTGGAGGTTCGCAAGAAAAAGACCTTCGTGAAAAGCACCGGCGATGACTCGGACACGCTCGGCGTTCAGCGGGACAAGCTGGCTGGCGGTCAGGAGGCCGGCGGCGGTCGCGTTCCGGCGGCGATGATGGCGGAAGAGTCCTTTCCCAAGGACAGGAAGCAGCACATCCTCACCCCGATGACCCCGGCGGAACGGATTTCGTTCCAGGAGACTCAGGAGCAGGAGTCCCTGTTGCGGGAGCAGACCGAACGGGCCAGACTCGAACAGGAGGCCCTGCGTCTGGAACAGGAGCGGGTTGTGCGCCTGGAAGCGGAACGTCGGGAAACGGAACGCCGGGAGGCGGAACGTCTGGCGGCGGAACAGGCCAAGGCGGAGGCGGGACAGACCCGGAAGCCTCCCGCCCCCGAGGAGCCGGTCGCGCTCCCGTCCGAAAAGGAGCCTGCCCGTGGGGCCAGACCCGCCTTCGTGGAGAAGGCGCCCGCCAGAGAGCAGACCCCGGCTCCGGTGGTCAAAAGTCAGCCGGAGTACACCATCGAACCCCCGCCCGTGGCGGTGGCCGAGATGGCCGGCGGTGCGGCCTCCCGTCCCCCCGTGGCCGGTATCGTGGCCGGAGTGCTCCCCGCCCCCAGGCCCGCCGCGGGCGAGACCAAGGAGGAGCAGCCCAAGAACCTCACCCGTGCCCAACGGGAGGATCTGGCGCGCAAAAAGACGGAAATCCTCGTGGCCAAACGGCTCACCCAACTCAACGAGCTGCGGGAACAGAAACGTCAGCTGGACGAGCGGCGCGCCACCGTGACCACCGGGGTCGAGGCCCCGCAACGGGAGACCCTCAAAACCAAGGTCAAACGCAAGGGAAAGAAGTCGGTCGTCGCCGCTCCCCAGGAAAAACAGTTGCCCATCCGCAAGGGGGTCCGTCTGCCCACCCGCCGGGGTGGCCGGTTCGAGGCCGCCCAGCAGCCGGTGTTGCGGGACGTGATCATCCCGGAGGTCATCACCGTGGGTGAGTTGGCCAATCGCATGGCCATCAAGTCTTCCGAGGTGATCAAGCGTCTCATGGCGCAAGGGATGATGGTCACCATCAACCAGGTTCTGGACCAGGATACGGCGGTGCTGGTGGTGGAGGAGCTGGGGCATCGGCCCAAGACCATCTCCGAAGGAGCCGCCATCGAGGCGGAACTGGCGGACAGCAACGACCTGGACAAGGATCTGACCATACGTTCGCCGGTGGTGACGATCATGGGCCATGTGGACCACGGCAAGACCTCCCTGCTGGACGCCATCCGCAAGACCGATGTGGCGGCCCGGGAGTTCGGAGGGATCACCCAGCATATCGGAGCCTATCAGGTGGCCCTGGAGGACGGGGCTTCCATCACCTTCCTGGATACCCCCGGTCACGCCGCCTTTACCGCGATGCGGGCCAGAGGCGCCAAGGTGACGGACATCGTGGTGCTGGTGGTGGCGGCGGATGACGGGGTGATGCCCCAAACCATCGAGGCCCTCAACCACGCCAAGGCGGCGGGGGTGCCCATCGTGGTGGCCATCAACAAGATCGACCGGCCCAACGCCAATCCGGACCGGGTGATGCAGCAGTTGACCGATCATGGCCTGGTGCCGGAGGCGTGGGGCGGGGATGTCATTTTCATGAAGGTTTCCGCCAAGGCCGGCATCGGGATCGAGGAACTCAAGGAGATGATCCTGATCCAGGCGGAGATGCTCAATCTGCGCGCCAATTTCGGCAAAAAGGCCCGTGGCTACATCATCGAGGCCAAGCTGGACAAGGGACGGGGCGCGGTGGCCACCTGTCTGGTGGTCAACGGGGTGTTGCGGGTGGGGGATTACTTCGTGGTCGGCTCCGAATGGGGCAAGATTCGTGGCCTGCTGAACGACAAGGGGCTGTCGATCCTGGAGGCGTTGCCCTCCATGCCCGTGGAGGTCATCGGCCTTTCCGGGGTGCCCGCCGCGGGAGACGATCTGATCACCATCCCCGACGAACGCCGCGCCAAGGAGATCGCCGCCTTCCGCATGCGCAAGAACAAGGAACAGGAAATGGCCAAACAGTTGCCCACCAAGGTGGATGACCTGTTCGACCAGATCAAGCAGGGAGAGGTGGACGAGGTCAAGGTGGTGATCAAGGCCGACGTGCAGGGATCGGTGGAAGCGGTGGCGGACGCCCTGCTCAAGATCACCCACGAAAAGATCCGCGTCAACATCATCCACTCCGCGGTGGGTGGCATCACCGAATCGGATGTCATGCTGGCGGTCGCCTCCCACGCCCTGGTGGTGGGCTTCAATGTGCGGGCCGACGCCAAGGCGCGGGAACTGGTCAAACGGGAACGGGTGGACATGCGTTTCTACTCGGTGATCTACGACCTGGTGGACGACGTGACCAGCGCCATGGAGGGCAAGCTTTCACCCATCCTCAAGGAGGTCGTTCAGGGTCGCGCCACGGTGCGGGAGCTGTTCCGCATCTCCAAGGTGGGACTGGTGGCGGGCTGCATGGTGCTGGACGGGGTGATCACCAAACAGGCCTACATGCGTCTGTTGCGGGACGATGTGGTGGTGCATGTGGGCACCATTCACGCCCTGAAGCGGTTCAAGGATGACGTGAAAGAGGTGCGCGACGGCGTGGAGTGCGGCATCAGTCTGGAGAAATACTCCGATTTGCGGGTGGGGGACATCCTGGAAGCCTTTACGCGCGAAGAGGTGCGGGCGACCATTTCCTCGTGAGGTGGCGGGCCATGATGCGCGTCGGGGTGTTGGAGGTGCGTCTGGAGTTGCCGGGTGTGCGCTCCCTGAAAGAGAAACGCAGCGTGGTCAAGGGGCTGCTGGAAAGAATCCGCCATCGTTTTCAGGTGGCGGCCGCCGAGGTGGATGAGATGGAGCGGACGGATCGGGCCGGATTGGGGTTTTCTGCGGTAGGCAACGAGGTGGGTGTGTTGCAGAGCCGTTTGCAGAAGGTGGTGAGCTTCATCGATACCAGTGGGGAGGGCGTTCTGTCCGACTACCGGGTGGAGATGCTCGCATGACCATTCGCGTGGATCGGGTCCGGGGTCAAATCCGCAAGGAGCTGGCCGACATGTTGCAACGTGGAGAGGTGCACGATCCCCTCTTGTCCCTGAGCATGATCTCCATCACCGATGTGACCCTGAGTCGGGACATGCAGCACGCCATGATTTTTTTCACGGTCATGGGCCAGGATGTGGAGAGTGTCCTGGCGGGCCTGAAGCGGGCGTCCGGTTTCATGCGCGCCCGTGTGGGACGCACCCTTGGATTGCGCCACGCCCCGGAATTGCGCTTTCAACCCGACCTCTCCTTCGACCGTGGCGATCAGATGGAACGACTTCTGAAAACCATTCACATCCCTCCTCTCACCGGGGAAGGCGCCGATCCGACCGACCCATCCCACCCGTCCGATACAGGCGAGCAGGCATCATGAGGCAGGGACAGAGGAGACGCGGGGCCACCGTCATTCATGGTTGGCTGGCGATCCATAAGGAAGCGGGATTGACCTCCACCCGGGTGGTGGAGCAGGTGCGCCACATCACCAAGGCCGCCAAGGCCGGTCACGGGGGCACCCTGGACCCGTTTTCCGAAGGGGTTCTGCCCGTGGCCATGGGGGAGGCCACCAAAACGTTGTCACTGGTGCTGGAAGGGGACAAGGCGTATCGTTGCTGGATCCGTTTCGGAGCCGAGTCGGATACGGGCGACCCCACGGGGATCCTCACCCCGGGCACCGCCCCGCTGCCCGACCGGGAGCGCCTGCAAACGGTTTTGTCGGCTTATCTCGGGGAGCGGGATCAGGTTCCCCCCATCTATTCCGCCATTCACGTGGATGGGGAACGGGCTTACGAGCGGGCGCGGCGCGGGGAGATCGTCATTCTGGAACCGCGGCGGGTGGTGTTCCATCAGTTGGAACTTCTGGAGTACCACGACGGCGTGGCCGTGGTCGATGTGCGGTGCAGCAAGGGAACCTACATGCGCTCCCTGGCCAGGGATCTGGGGCGGGATCTGGGGTCTCTGGCCTATCTGGAACGTCTGCTGCGCACCAAGGCCCTGGGATTTGAGTTGCGGGAGTGCGTCACCCTGGAGGCGTTGGCGCAAGCCGTCGCCAAAGGGGATTTGCAGGAAATGCTTATGCCCGTGGATCGGGCGCTGGACGACATCCCGGCGTTACGATTGCGGTTGGAGGCCTGGAACCGGATCATGAACGGCCAGGCAACCTGGATCGATGCGGACAGTGTGGAATCGGGTTCGGTGCGCCTGCTGTCCCAGGAAGGACAGTTCGGGGCCATCGGCCTGATCGGACAGGGGCTGGACGCCGCTGGACGACGGTTGTGCACTCCGAAACGTCTGTTCCATGTTGCCTGAAAAAACAGGTCATTTTTGATCAACCTTTATGCCACAATAGGAGTGTAACCGATGTCGATTACCCAGGAACGCAAGCAGGAAGTCATCAAGGAATATGCCCTCAAACCCGGAGATACCGGTTCCCCGGAGGTGCAGGTCGCGTTGTTGACCGAGCGGATCAACAATCTGACCGAGCATTTACGCAGCAATATCAAGGATCATCACTCCCGTCGGGGGTTGTTGAAAATGGTGGGTTTGCGGCGGCGTCTGCTTACTTATGTCAAGGGGCAGAATGTGGAGCGGTATCAGGTTTTGATCAAACGGTTGAATTTGCGCAAGTAACAAGACCTGGCCTTTTTGCAAGCTTAAAGATGTTTTCATCTTCGTTTCTGATCCGCAAGGCGCGGCCAAACCAGCGCCCTGCGGATCAGGACTCACCACATACCTAATGGATATCATAGAGCATATGTTTGACATACATAAAAAGAGCGTTCAATTTGGTCAAGAGATTTTAACCATGGAGACGGGGCGCATCGCCCGTCAGGCGGATGGAGCGGTTCTGGTCACCTATGGGGAGACCATGGTTCTGGTCGCGGTCACGGCGGAGAAGGAGAGCCGTCCCGGTGCCGATTTCCTGCCGTTGGGCGTGCATTATCAGGAAAAATATTGGGCGGCGGGACGGATTCCCGGTGGATTCATCAAGCGGGAGACCAGGGCGTCGGACAAGGAGACGTTGACTTCCCGTCTCATCGATCGGCCTTTGCGTCCCCTGTTTCCGAAGAGCTACACCCTGGACACCCAGGTGGTGGCGACGGTGCTCTCCTTCGACGGGGTGAACAACGCGGACATTCCCGCCATGGTGGGCGCCTCGGCGGCGCTGGCCATCTCGGGTCTGCCCTTCGATGGTCCCATCGCCGGGTCTAGGGTGGGATATGTCGATGGTCGGTATGTGCTCAATCCCAGCACGGAACAGATGGCCAGCAGTCGTCTGGATCTGGTGGTGGCGGGTACCGGGGATGCGGTGACCATGGTGGAGTCCGAGGTGGACTTTCTCACCGAGGAGGAGATGCTGGCTGCGGTCATGTTCGGTTTCGAGGGGTATCAGCCGGTGGTGCAGGCCATCCGGGAGCTGGCGGCAGAGTGCGGCAAGCCCCGGCGGGAGCCTCCCCCCCTGGCGCGCAACGTCGAGTTGGAGAGCGCCTTGCGTTCCGGTTACCTGGAGCGGATGCGCGCGGTGTATGAAATCGCCGACAAAATGGAGCGGCAGAACGGGGCCGCCGCCCTCAAGCAGGAGGCGGCGGATGCCCTGAGCAATGGGGACAAGGCGCTGGCGGGGGAGATCAAGAATGTCTGTCACGCCCTGGAGTCCGAGGTGATCCGGGAGCGGATTCTCTCCGGCGGCTTGCGCATCGACGGACGGACCCTGACCCAGGTGCGTCCCATTTCCAGCGAGGTTACGGTCCTGCCCCGGGTGCATGGTTCCGCCCTGTTCACCCGTGGCGAGACCCAGGCGTTGGCCACGGTGACCCTGGGTTCCAAGCGGGACGAGCAGATCGTCGAGGGTTTGCTGGGCGAAACCCGTGAGCGTTTTTATCTGAACTACACCTTCCCTCCCTACTCCGTGGGCGAGACGGGTCGTCTGGGAGCGCCGGGTCGGCGCGAGATCGGTCATGGCAAGTTGGCGGCCCGCGCCCTGGCGGCGATTCTGCCGGATCTGGAGGCCTTTCCGTACACGTTGCGGGTGACCTCCGAGATCACCGAATCCAATGGATCCTCCTCCATGGCCACGGTATGCGGTTCGGTACTGGCCATGATGGACGCGGGGGTTCCCCTGAAGTCCATGGTGGCGGGCATCGCCATGGGGTTGGTCAAGGAGGGGGAGCGGTTCGCGGTGCTGTCCGACATTCTGGGCGACGAAGATCATTTCGGCGACATGGATTTCAAGGTGACCGGCAACGCCCGGGGGATCACCGCGTTGCAGATGGACATCAAGATCACCGGCATCAACCGGGAGATCATGGCGGTTGCCCTGCGGCAGGCGCGGGAGGGTCGTTTGCACATTCTGGGCGAGATGCAAAAGACGATGACCGAGCCGCGCGCCGAGATGTCCCCCTACGCGCCACGGATTTTCACCATGAAGATCCATCCGGACAAGATTCGCGATGTCATCGGCACGGGTGGCAAGGTGATTCGCGGGATCACCGAGGAGACCGGCTGTCAGATCGACATCACCGATGACGGGACCATTTCCATCGCGTCGGCCAACGGGGAGAGCGCCAAGGCGGCGGAGCGGATCATCAAGGGCATTGTTTCGGATGTCGAGAAGGATGCCATCTACGAGGGCAAGGTGGTGCGCATCACCGATTTCGGCGCGTTTGTCAACATCCTCCCCAACAAGGACGGACTGGTGCACATTTCGCAGTTGTCCAATCAGCGGGTGGCCAAGGTGTCGGACGTGATCAAGGAAGGGGATGTGGTCAAGGTCAAGGTGTTGGAGGTCGATCGTCAGGGTCGCGTCAAATTGACCATGAAGGATTTCTGATTGACCGTGAAGGATTTCTGAGCATCGATGCCGGGCTGTTCGTTCGAGAGGCCCGGCATTTTTTTATCCGTTCTGACGCTTCAGACGGGAGACAAAAAATCCGTCCATCCCTTCCCGGCCCGGTTCGGTGTGGAAATCCCCGTCGGGGGTGATGGTCCCCTGGGGAACCCCCTCCTCCAGGGTGATGGGCTGGCGCACCCAATGGGGATGGGAGGCCAGAAAATGGCCAATCTGCTCTTCCCCCTCCTCAGGCTCCAAAGAACAGACCGCGTAGACCAGCACTCCCCCTGGACGCACGCGCAGGGCGGTGGCTGTCAGGATCCGTTGCTGCAACGCCGCCATGCGGACAGGATCGTCTGCCGTGCGTCGCCATTTGATGTCCGGATGACGGCGAATCACCCCGGTTCCGGTACACGGCACGTCCGCCAACGCCTTGTCGAAAAGGCGACCGGACAACAGCTCCGGGTCCGTGGCGTCTCCCGCCAGCACCTCCACCCCTGGCACCCCCAACCGGGTCATGGTCTCCTGCAAACGCCGCAAACGGGTCGTGCTCCGATCCACCGCCAGAATCGCCGCCTGACCCTGGGCCAGAGCCGCCAAATGGGCCGTCTTGCCGCCAGGGGCGGCGCATACATCCAGCAGCGCCTCTCCAGGTTGGGGACGCAACAGGCGGGCAACCCACTGGGCGGCCCCATCCTGCACCGCGAACCACCCCTCCCGGTAGCCGGGCAACGCCTCCACGGAACCAGACTCCACCCGCACCCCTTCCGGTCCCACGGCCTCACCCCCAACCGCGGCCAGCAACCGGGCCTGATCCATCACCAGTCCATTGGCCCGCAACACCAGTGAGGCCGGCCTGTTCCCCGCCTCCAGCCGCTGCCGCGTTCTCTCCAGACCAACCGTGTCCACCCAACGCCGCACCAACCATTCCGGATGGGCCGTCTCCACAGCCAGACGGGCGATGCCATCCCCGATGCCGGCCAGAATCGTCTCCGGCTCCAGAAGAGCGGCACGGCGCAACAGGGCGTTGACAAATCCGGCGCGGGGGCGGTCCGGGGAGGCTTTGACCAGTTCCACCGCTTCGTGTATGGCCGCACGGGCGGGTATGCGCAGCCAGCGCGCCTGGTACAGGGCCGTGCGCAGCACCCCCCACAAAAAATGACGTCCCTTGGGTAACGGGCGCTCCATGCAGGCGCTCAGGAGCGCGTCCAGCAGGGAGAGATGACGCAGGGTGCCGGTGGCGATCTCCATGGCCAAAGCGCGATCCCGCGCCTCCAGCACGGACAGATGGGCCTCGTTCAACTCCAGAGCCAAACCATCCCGCATCACCCGCACCACCGCCTCCACGGCGATACGACGGGGATTATGGCGTGGCATTGGCCCGCAATTCCCGGATGACCGCCCCGTAGTCGGGCCGGGAGAAGACCGCGGAACCGGCCACGAACACATCGGCTCCCGCCTGGGCCGCCTCCCGGATGTTGTCCGGTTTGATCCCTCCATCCACCTCCAACTCCACCTTCAGGCCCCGCTCGTCGAGCATGCGCCGGATGGTCTTGAGGCGATGCAGGGCGTGGGGAATGAACGATTGTCCGCCGAATCCCGGGTTGACGCTCATCACCACCACCATGTCCACCAGATGCAACACCGCCGAGAGATTGCAAATCGGGGTGGCGGGATTCAGGGCCACACCCACCTTGCAGCCAGAATCCCGGATGAGGTTCAAGGTGCGGTCCAGATGGACCGTGGCCTCCGCGTGCACCGTGACGATGGCGGCCCCGGCCTTGACGAAGGCCGGGATGTGTTCATCCACCGGGGAGATCATCAGGTGGACATCCAGGGGCCGGGTGGCCACCCGGCCAATGGCCTGCACCACCAGGGGTCCGATGGTGAGATTGGGCACGAAGCGCCCATCCATGACATCGACGTGAATGTAATCCGCGCCGGCGTTTTCCACGGCGCGCACCTCCTCTCCCAGACGGGCAAAGTCGGCGGACAGAACGGAAGGGGCGATTTTGATCATGGATTGGCCAGCCAGTGCAAACGCGCGATGCGCTCCTCCATGGGAGGATGGGTTGAAAAGAGTCCCGCGATCATGGAACCGGACAAGGGCGAGACGATGAACAGATGAGCCGTGGCGGGATGGGCCTCCGCGGATTGCAGGGGGATCCGTTGACTGCCAAGCTCCAGTTTGCCCAAGGCCGAGGCAAGCCACAAGGGATTGCCGCACAAACGGGCGCCGCCCTCGTCCGCCTGGTACTCCCTGGAGCGGGAAACCGCCATCTGGATCAACATGGCGGCGACGGGGGCCAGAATGAGCATCAACAAGGCGCCGATTCCACCCCGGCCCTCTTCGTTGTCGGAGCGACCGCCGAACATCTGGGAGAAATTGGCGAGCATGGTGATGGCCCCGGCCAGGGTGGCCGTGATGGTGGCGATCAGGATGTCCCGGTTGCGCACGTGGGCCATTTCATGGGCCATGACCCCCGCCAGCTCCTCCCGGTTGAGGATGCGCAGGATGCCGGTGGTGGCCGCCACCGCCGCGTGTTCCGGGTCCCGTCCCGTGGCGAAGGCGTTGGGCGAGGGGTCGTCGATCAGAAAGACCCTGGGCATGGGCATCCCCCCCCGGCGCGCCAGCTCCTGGACGATGCCGTAGAGTTCCGGCGCCTGATCGGGTCCCACCTCGAAGGCGTTGTGCATGGAGAGCACCGCCTGGTCGGAGAACCAGTAGGCCCAGAAATTCATCCCCGCCGCCAGCAGGAAAGCCACCAGCATCCCGCTTTGCCCCCCCAGCAGGTGGCCGATGGTCAGAAACAGGGCGGTCATGCCCGCCATCAATATATAGGTGCGCAGATCGGTCATGGCTGTTTTTATCAGGTTGATGGATGGTCGAAGATGCCTGATCTTTAAGATAGTGCGATTTTAAAAAAATTCAATGGGGTGATGGTTGATTTGGGGGGGAATGGATGTATCATGAAAAAAAATTTCAATCTGCGCGGGAGTCGGGGATGTCGTTCTTGTTCGGTGGGTCCGTGGTCTGTGGTCTGTTCGCGGGGGTGATCGCGGGACTCTTCGGCGTGGGCGGGGGGATACTGATTGTTCCGGTGCTGTTGATCCTCTTCCACCTGGATGGGGTCAATCCGGTCATCTCCATGCAACTCGCCGTGGGCACCTCCCTGGCCACCATCGTCGTCACCAACATCTCCGCGACCTGGAACCACCACATCCGGGATGGGGTGCATTGGAGCCTGGTCAGACAATATGTCCCCGGTGTCCTCCTGGGGGCCTGGCTGGGCTCCCAACTGGCCGCCGCCATGGAAGGGGGCACACTGGTGAAACTCTTTGGACTGTTCGAAATCCTGGTGGGGGCGAAGATGATTCACGCCTCCAATGGGAACAACCAGAGCAGGATCCTTTTGTCGGACAAGATCAATCCCCTCATCGCCCTGGGGGTCGGCACCCTGAGCAGCCTGTTCGGCATCGGCGGCGGCACCCTTTCCGTCCCGGCCTTGACCCTGATCTCCGGTCTTTCCATGCCACAGGCCGTGGGCTCCGCCTCGGCCATCGGGGTGGTCCTGGCGGCGGCGGGGAGCATGGGATACGTCCAGGCGGGCTGGAACCATACCGCCCTCCCGCCAGGGGCGCTGGGATTTCTGGTCCCCTCCGCCTTCCTGGGCATCATCACCGGAACCCTGCTGACCACCCCCCTGGGCGTCAGACTGGCCCACGCCATGGCACCGCTGAAGCTCAAACGGGGTTTCGGTTTTTTTCTGCTGGCGGTGGGGATCAAGTTGATCTGGCGCTGATCACTCCACCACCAGACGCGCCCAGCGCCGTTTGCCCACCTTCACGACACACTCCCCTCCCGGAGGCAACTGATGGCGCGTATCCGTGATTTTTTCTCCATTCACCAACACGCCCCCCTGACGAATCAAACGGATTCCTTCACTGTTCGACTCCACCAAACCCGCCTGCCGCATCCCCTCCGCCAATCCTAATGCGTCTCCATAGAGACGAGAGACATGTTTGATTTCAATGTCGTCCGGCACCTCCTTGTGGGCAAACCGGGCCTCGAATCCGTGCCGGGCCCGCTCCGCGGCCAACGGGCCATGAAAGCGGGCGGTCAACTCCCCGGCCAGACGCTTTTTGGCCTCCATGGGATGAAAGCGTCCCGCCTCCGTCTCGCTGCGCAACCGCCGGATCGCCTCCAGGGAGTCATCCGACAGCAGTTCGTAGTAGCGCCACATGGTCCCATCGGCAATCGACATGGTTTTGCCGAAAATCTCCTCCGGGGCGTCCTGAATCGCAATGTAGTTGTTCAGCGACTTGGACATCTTCTGCACCCCGTCCAACCCCTCCAGGATGGGCATGGTCAAAATGCACTGGGGCTCCTGGCCGAACTCCCTCTGCAACTCCCGACCCATCAACAGATTGAAGGTCTGATCCGTCCCCCCCAGCTCCACATCCGCGCGCAGCACCACCGAATCGTAACCCTGCACCAGGGGATAGAGGAACTCGTGAATCGCGATGGGACGCCCACCCTGATACCGCCTGGTGAAGTCGTCCCGCTCCAGCATGCGGGCCACCGTCTGCCTGGCGGCCAGCTTGATCAGTTCCGCGGCGCTCATCGGACCCATCCATTCGCTGTTGAAGACCACCCGCGTGCGGTCCGGGTCCAGGATGCGAAACACCTGCGCCTTGTAGGTGGCCGCGTTGGCCGCCACCGCTTCGGGGGTGAGGGGCTTGCGCGTCTCGTTCTTTCCCGTGGGATCTCCGATCAGGCCGGTGAAGTCTCCGATGAGAAAAACGATCTCATGCCCAAGCTCCTGAAACTGGCGCATCTTTTGCAGCAAAACCGTATGACCCAAATGGAGATCCGGAGCCGTGGGATCGAATCCGGTCTTGATTTTCAAGGGGGTTCCGGTCTTGATGGCGCGGGCGAGTTTTTCCTCCAACGCTTCTTCCGAAATGATGTGCGCCGCTCCCCGACGGATGATGGCCATTTGTTCATTGACAGATTTCATGTTTTTTTCCAGTCTGAATGGGTTTGATTGACGGACCTCAGCGACTATAACAGATTTTTTCGGGAGATGGCACGATGGATGGACCCCTGATCGCGGTGGGCTTGATGTCCGGAACCTCCGCCGACGGTATCGACGCGGTTCTGGTGCGAACCGACGGCCAATCCGTCCCACGGGTGTTGGCCTCTCTGGAAATCCCCTATCCCCTGGACATCCATCGTCGCGTTCTGGAACTCTATCAACCCGGACCAGGGGAACTGGACCGCATGGGGGCGCTCCATCGGGAGCTGGGCACCCTCTTCGCCCAGGCCGCCCTGGAGGTTTGCCGAAAGGCCAATCTGCCCCCGGAGCGGGTCAATGTCATCGGCAGTCATGGCCAGACGGTGCGCCATCGTCCCCCCACCTTCACCCTGCAGATCGGCGACCCTTTCGCGATCGCGGCCCAAACCGGCATCACCACCGTGGCCGATTTCCGTCCGGCGGACGTGGCCCGGGGCGGGGAGGGCGCGCCCCTGACCCCGTTGTTTCATCAGGTGCTGTTTTCCCGCGCGGGACAGACCACCGCCGTGCTGAATCTGGGGGGGGTGGCCAATCTCACCGCCCTGTCCGGCGCTCCGCAAACTCCCCTGATCGCCGGGGACGTGGGACCGGCCAACTCCCTGCTGGATCTTTTGGCCGCCAGAGTCAGCGATGGCCGCCAGCGGGTCGATTGGAACGGCGCCGCCGCCAGTCAGGGCGCGGTGGACCATCAAGCCCTGGCATGGCTGCTTCGGCACCCCCATCTGACCCGACCCTTTCCCAAATCCACCGGACGGGAAGAGTTCGGCGCCGAATTGCTCGATCGTCTGCTGGCCGCCTTTCCCCATTTGGCCGGCCAGGATGGTTTTGCCACCTTGAGCCGGTTTACCGCCGAAACCTGCGCCGAGGCGTGCCGGCGTCTGCTGCCACCCTGTCCGGACCGGCTGGTTTTGTGTGGGGGAGGGGCCAGAAATCAACACCTGGTGAATGCTCTCGCCCAACTCCTCCCGGCCACCCGCATCCAGGACGCCACGGAACTGGGGGTGGACGCCGACTCCCTGGAGGCACAGGCGTTCGCCTGGTTCGCGGTGCGCACCCTGAAGGGTTTGACCTCCTCCCTGCCCACCGCCACCGGGGCCGGCGCTCCGGCCATTCTGGGCGCGATTTTTCCCGTTCCCGGTTTCTGGAGTGCATGAGGCTTGAAAACCTTTTCTCTCGGCGTTGCATTGTTCACGGCCGCCACGTTGCTGCTTTTGTTTTCAGTGAATGAAATCAGCGATCTGGAGGTGACACACCACACCATTGGTCAACCCGGTGGGGGTGGTGTCGGGTTGCGCGTCGCGCAGATTTCCGACTTGCATCTGCTTGGCCAGGCCGAGGTGGAAAACAAGGCGCTCCAGGAACTCCGTCGTGCCGATCCGGATCTGGTGGTTCTGACCGGGGACATTCTGACCCACCGGGACCGTTCCAGGGAGTTGGAGACGTTTTTGCGGCAGTTGCCCTCTCGTGCCGAAAAAATCGCCATTCCGGGCAATTGGGAGTACTGGGCCGGTCTGGATTTGAAGACGTTGCGCCAGTTGTACGCCAGACACCGGGTGACTTTACTGATCAACGAGGCGCTCCTGGTGGACCGGCGGCTGCTGGTGGTGGGTTTGGATGATTTCATCCAGGGGGAGCCTGATTTGCGCAAGGCCATGACATGGCATATGGATTGGCGTGGACCCGTCTTGATCCTGGCCCACAACCCCATGACCAGACAGTTGTTCCCCCCCCATGATGCCGGGAAATCCCAGCGTGTGATCCTGTCTGGTCATACCCATGGGGGACAGATCGCCCTGGGGGGTTTTTCCTTCAAGCCTGTCGGTGGGGCCGATGCGTCATGCATGTCCGGTTGGTGTCAGGAGATGTATGTCTCACGGGGCATAGGCACGTCCATCATCCCGTTGCGTCTTGGAGCCAGGCCGGAATTGTCCTTCTTTGAATGGTTTCTCCAATAAAAAAAAGAGGGGGTCCGGGGGATTCATCCCCCAGGATTGTCAAAGGGTTCTCCCCACCCAAACCACCCGCCCCGCGATTTTGAGCCGTTCCCGCCCGTCGCGGGAGATCCGCTCCTTTCCATAAGCCGGATTGTCATTGCTGATCAGCAGGCCCCCATCCTGCGTTCGTTGCAGTCGTTTGGGCAGCAGCGCGCCATGGATTTCCAGCAGATAGACGCCATCCCGCTCCACGTCAACCCTGTTCCGTTCCACCAGCAGCAGGTCTCCGGTGCGCAAGGTCGGCTCCATGCCATCCCCCTGGACCGCAAGCAGCAGCACCGTGTCGGGATCGAGGCCGAGGAGATGCGCCAACCCTTCCACCACTCCCGCCGCGGGATCGGGTGATGCGGGGGCGGGTGCCAGCAGGTGTTGTGTCGCGCGGGGTGGTCCCTTTTCTTTGACCCCTGCTCCTGTCAACAGCCAGTTCAGGGGGGTTTCCGTTTGTCTGGCGATTTTCAGCAACGTTCTGGTGGAAGGGGAGGCCCCGCGCAACAGGCCGTTCATGGTGGCCCTGGCGATGCCGATTCGTTCGCCCCAGGGGTGGGGGGCTTCCGCGCCGATCAGATCCATCAAACGGTCGAGAAAACCGGGAATTTCCTGTTTGCTGTTCATGTCCACCTGGCCGAATTGTTTAAAAACCGAACTAAACTTCTTTGCTTAAAATTGTTGAAAATGATCCCATTATGATGATTCATTAAGACACCTGATCCGCTTGATTGGTAAAAAACGTCATTTTTAAAATCTTTTTTCTTGACATTGGCGGTTTCAAAGCTGAAAATCGCGTCCAGAAAAAAAATCAAAAACCGAACCAGCCGGCTCACGGCCCAATGGACAAACAGGGACACTTGGAGGAGAGGATGTCTGTCAGCAAACGAGTCAAGCCGGAAAATATCGTCCATGTGCGGGATCTGCAACAGGCCAATGCCGCCCTGGGTGAAATCGCCCAATTGCAGCGCAACATCGAAATCATCGAGACCGACATGAACGAGAGCATCGATCGCATCAAACGTGCCGCGGATGCCTTCGCCGCTCCGCGTCGCGCCCGTCTGGAGTCCCTGGCCAATGGCCTGTCCGCCTTCGCCGAATTCAACAAAGGCACCTTGTTCGAAAAACGCCGGGGTGTGGAGCTGTCGTTCGGCGTGCTCGGCTTCCGTCGTTCCAGCGAAATCAAGCCCAAAGGGCGTGGCACCTGGGCGCAGGTGCTCGACAGAATTAAGGAATTGGGCGTGGGGGAGGCCATTCGCATTCGTGAGGATGTCAACCGGGAGCTTCTGCGGGGTTGGCCGGAGGAGCGCCTGGAGCTGTTGGGGGTCTCCCGGATTGAAAAGGATCTTTTCTGGTATGAACTGAAAACCACCTCTCTGGCGACCGGAACGTCTGGGAGCGCCGGGGCCTCCATTGGGGAGGGAGGGGCGTGATGAACGGTCTGGATTTGATCTTGCGGGAAGATCTTCCGGGCTCCCTGGAAGAGATCGCCGAGGTGATTGGTCGGGAAGGGGCGCTCAAGCTGGTCCATGAGTGCGGAGGGACGCGCATCTTCATCCCGCGCAAGCTGCGTGCGCAGCACAAGCTGGTGGCGTTGTTGGGGATTGAGCAGGCCCGGCGGCTCTCGATGCATTTCGGCGGGGAGACTTTGACCGTGGTGCGGGCGGCCAACCTGTTGCGCCGCACCCGCAACCGGGAGATCGTGCGTCGCTACGACACCGGCGAGGGGGTGCGACAACTGGCGCGGGACCATGCCCTGACCGAACGACAGATCTACGCGATCCTCTCTTCCGTGTCGTGAGCGCCGGCAATCACAGGACTTTTTTCAAGGATTGGTCGATCTTCTTGGACATGGAGGAGATTTCGCTGATCACCCGGTCGATGTCTCCCGCCAGATCGCGGGCCACGCGGGCGGTACTTTTGACCTCACCGGCCACCACGGCGAATCCCTTGCCGAACTCGCCGGCGCGGGAGGCCTGAATGCCGGCGTTGATGGCCAGCACTTCCAGTTCGTTGGAGATTTTCTCGATGCCGTGCAGGGTTTTGGAAACATCTCTGGTGTTGCGGTCGATCTCCTGGCGCACGCTGGCCAGATCGGCGAACACCTGATGGTTGGCCAACTCCCGATGTTCGCTGAAGAGTTTGTGCAGCACCAGGATCGCATCCACGCTGACCACGCCGGAATAGCCGACGGCCTCGGTGATCATGGTCATGATCTCCTCGGAGCCGGTGCAATCGATGACCAGGTCAACCTTGAAATTCTTGACCGCGACCTCCGGCTTGGTCAGGGTCTTTAAGCCCAGTTTCTTGGCGAGCGCCATGCCGGGGGCGGCGGTATCCGGGTCGGCGATGTAGAGAATTTCCACCCCTTTGTTGTGGGAGAAGAGTTCCAGGAGTTCCGCGCCGTTTTTGTCAGCACCGACAATGCCGATTTTCTTGGTTTGTTCATTGGTAGCCATGGTCGTTCACCCCCGGGTGCTGGATCACTGTTTGTTGCGGTCGCCTAACGTGGCGACGTTCCATCTGGCGTTTATAGCACAAGATCGTTGTAAACAGTAACAAGTTTAAAAAATATTTGCGGCCTTCCCGCCAGAAGCGGAACCCCTTCATCTTCAATTTATGCAATGTTTCCAGTAGGGTCATCAAGGGTTGCCAGAGAGCGCACCTTGATTAATAACTCGTATTTGGAAAGAGAACCATGAAAGAAGATTCTTGTCAAGATTCAGGGCGCAACGATCAGATTAAAAGTAATTTCTATGCCATGCAAGTACGTCAGGCCGTACAGCGATCCTATCGTGAGAACGGTGGCAATCTGGCGCAGGCGGCCCGTGCCCATGGTGTTTCTCCCAGTGCGGCGCGCCGGTGGAAACAGCGGGACCAGGGGAGCAATCGTGACTGGGATGGGCAGCAGGAGCCGTTGGGAGACTCGGTCAACTGGTTGGCGGAGAGCAGTCGGGAGAGTCTGGTGGGTGATTTGCTGGAGGATTATCTCGCGTTGCACCGGGATGCCGTGGAGGCGGTCAAGCGGGAGGAGGTGATGACTCCGTTGCAGCGGGTGGACGCCTTGTCCCGGTTGTCGCAGGCGTTGGATCGCACCTTGCGCGCCCTGGGCAAGGCCAGTCCGGATCTCTCCCGTTTGGCGGTGGCGAGATGGGTGCTGGGTCGTCAGGCCGAGTTTGTCAAAACCCGGTTTCCCGATCATCTCTCCCTTTTTGTGGAGATCCTGGAACCCTTCAGCGAAGAGTTGCTGCGGGAGATCGGCAAAAGCCAATAAATAAAGAGAGGGTCTGGAAGACTCCTCTCCCGTGATTTTAAAGCTTTCCGTAATACCCTTCCTTGAGCGCGTCATACAGATTGGCCGCCGTATGGGTCTCCCCGTCATACTCCACCTCCTCGTCCCCCCGCAACTCCAGGTTCTCGCCGTTTTCCAGCGTGAAGCGGTAGGTGGTCCCCGCCAGATCCTGATTCTTCACCAGCACCCCCTGGAACGATTCCGGATTGAACCGGAAGGTGGTACACCCCTTGAGGCCCTTTTCGTAGGCTTTCAGATAGATCTCCTTGAAACGATCGTAGGGAAAATCCGTGGGCACGTTGATGGTCTTGGAGATGGAGGAGTCCACCCATTTCTGCGCGGCCGCCTGGATTTCCACATGGTCCTCCGGGGCGATGGCGCTGGCGTCCACGAAATTTCTGGGCAGGGCGCACTGGTCGTCCGTGGCATAGGGGTCCGCCTCCGGGTTGACCAGCGCCCGATAGGCCAGCAGTTCGAAGGACAACACGTCCACTTTTTCCTTGGTCTTGCGGCCGGGAACGATGACGTTGCGGGCATATTTGTGGGAAAAGCTCGGTTCGATGCCATTCGAGCAGTTGTTGCCCAGCGACAACGCGATGGTTCCGGTGGGGGCGATGGAGGTGTGGTGGGTGAAACGACAGCCGTGCAGGGCGATCCTTTTTTTCAATTCACTGGGAAACTGCGCCAGATAGCGGCTGTAACAGGCCAGCAACACCTTGCCCGGCACCCGGTCTCCCGGTTTGATCCCGTCCTGCGTCATTTTCGGACGTTTGGCCAGCAACGCCTCGTCGATGGTGAACAGCTCGTCCATGATGGGAGCCGGACCCTTTTCCTGGGCCAGTTCCACCCCGGTTTCCCAACCGACGATGGCCATTTCCCGGGACACTTTTTCGGTGAACCGGACCGACGCCTCGTCCCCGTAGGTCATGTTCAGCATGGTGATGGTGGATCCCAGACCCATGAAGCCCATGCCATGCCGTCGCTTGCGGACGATCTCCCGCGCCTGGTTGTCCAAAGGCAGTCCGTGCAGCTCCACCACGTTGTCCAGCATGCGGGTGAAAATCCGCACCACGTCGGCAAAGCGGGACCAGGCGAAGGTGGCCTTGGCGCCGAAGGGGGAATCCACGAACCGGGTCAAGTCCACCGAACCCAGCAAACAGGCCCCGTGGGGGGGCAAGGGCTGTTCTCCACAGGGGTTGGTGGAGCGGATCTCTTCGCAAAACCAGTTGTTGTTCAGCTCGTTGACCCGATCGATGAGGATGAACCCCGGCTCGGCGTAATCATAGGTGGAGGTCATGATCAGATCCCAGAGTCGTCTGGCGGGCATGCGTCGATAGATCCGGCAGGCCACCTCGCCCCGGGCATTGGTCCGGTAGGGGGGGTCGGTCACAGGCCAGGGGCGATAGACCAGTTCGGTATCGGGGTTGGCCAGTTCCTGGGGATTGGCGGGAAAGACCAGCTCCCACTCCCGATCCTCTTTCACGGCCTCGATGAAGGGGCTGGTGATCAGGCAGGAGAGGTTGAACTGGCGCAACCGGCCATCCTCCCGCTTGGCGCGGATGAAGTCGGGGATGTCCGGGTGGGAAATGTCGAAGGTGGCCATCTGCGCCCCGCGCCGTCCGCCGGCGGAGGAGATGGTTTTGCACATGGAGTCGAAGATGTCCATGAAGGACAACGGGCCTGAAGTGCTGGAACCCGCCCCGGCCACATAGGCCCCCCGGGGTCGCAGGGTGGAGAATTCGTAACCGATGCCGCATCCGGCCTTCAGGGTCAGACCCGCCTCCCGCACCATGTCCAGGATCTCCACCATGGAGTCCCGGATCATCCCGGAGACCGTGCAGTTGATGGTGCTGGTGGCGGGTTTGTGCTCTCCGGCGCCCGCGTTGGAGACGATTCTGCCCCCCGGAATCGCCCCGTGGAGCAGGGCATACAAAAATCGCTCCTCCCACGCCTCCCGTTTGGCCGGGGACTCCACCGCGGCCAGGGTTTTGGCCACCCGCCGGAAGGTCTCTTCCACGGTCTGGTCCACCGGTTCTCCGGTGGCGGTTTTCAATCGGTATTTGCTGTCCCATATCGCCAGGGAGGCCGGTTGCAAACCAATGCCATCCAGAGCGGACGGGGTATTCTTGGGGAGACCACTGGCCATGAAACCATCCTCGTGCAGAGAGTTGATTTATTATTAATAATGGAAACAACACGTTCAATAGATAAAATAATAATCGACATCAACAGGATCAATCCCCAGGTTGCGATCACGATTATGATATCCGCGCATTAATTAATCTGTGCAATTGCTGGAAATCTTTCGGATGCTCTGTCAAATCCAGGCGCATCAGATCTTTAACGGCTTCAATATGCTAATCCGTGCATTGATTGGCGGACATCATACTACGGCCATAGACGGTTTCCGGGTGACGAAAGAACCCTGCCACCTTCCTGGCCTGCGCCTGTAGCGAACGCATGAAGAAACGCACAGTCGCCTTGAACTGATTCGGACCTGTCATGGGCGTTTTGCCGGTTTTGTGATTCTTCAGTCAATTCCAGACATGCTCTGCCGGAGCCTTACGGTTCAACGTGCGTCCATCTCGTCTGTCCATGCGGACAGTATATCACATGTCCGGCAATCAATGCACGGATTAGCAATGGATGCGTTTCCGATTTTTTTCAAGATTTGGCCGTTGCTTCCTGCATCGCCGCCCCCATCAGACCCACCGGCTCCAGGCACGCATGACTTTTGAAGCGTCCCACGGGGCGGGTCCATTCAACCTCAGTCCGCAGACGGTCCGCGCCAACGCTCGCGAAAATTTTTTCAGGGCATACATTTTTCTATTGCATCAAAATTTTTCAATGCTAACATACACTCATTCAATCTCAATCCACGCTGGCTGGAGGCAATGGCTTTGATAACGATCGGCACAAGGGGAACCAAAGCGATGAACAGATATGGTTTGTGGATGATTATAGTTATTGCTGCTGTTCTCTTATGGCTCCCGGCGCCCGGCTTCGCCCAGGCGGTGAACATCACCAAGGATCTGGCCCAATTCACCGTGAAACATGGCAACCAGACCGTGACGGTGACCCGCAATCAGAACACCCGCGCCCTGATCGAACCGGATTTTGCCAAAACTTCCCGCAACTGTCCGCCGTTTTGCATCCAGCCCCTGGATGCCGGCCCCGGAGTGAAGACCGTGGGAGAGCTGGAACTGATCGGGTTCATGATGAACGAAGTCTCCAAGGGGGTCGGCCTGCTCGTCGACGCCCGCACCCCGGATTGGCATGCCCAGGGTGTCATTCCCGGCTCGATCAACATACCCTACACCGACATCTCCCCCTCCCTGGGGGCCAATACCCTGGACATCGAACGTGCCCTGCTGCGGTGCGGCGCGGCGAAAATCCAGGAGGGGGGGTGGGATTTTTCCCAGGCCAAGACCCTGGCGGTCTGGTGCAACGGTCCCTGGTGCGGTCAGTCCCATACCGCCATCCAGGGTCTGCTGGAATTGAAATATCCCCCTGAAAAAATTCTGTACTATCGGGGCGGCATGCAGATGTGGAAACTGTTCGGACTCACCGTGGTCCCCCCCATGGACGAGAAGTGATCCACGGAGCGTGGTCGCGAGGCATCCCCCGTCCACCGTGAAGCGCGGGGAGGAGGGGATGGCTCCTACCACAACTCCACCACCCCTTCATCGGGAATTCTCGGGTCGCGCAAGCCGCCGGGCAGTTGCAGCTTGCGCCGCTCCCCCTCGCGCAACTCCAGGCAGGAGTAACGCTGGTACATCTTTTCCAGCACCTCTATGGCCCGCTCTTCCGGGGAGTAGATGCGGACCGCCCAGGCCATTTCCCATAGTCGCCAGAAATCCTGCCGACAGGCGGACTGCTGCCGACGGGAGCCTTCCGCCAGACCACAGCGGGACTCCAGCGACAGGATCTCTCTGGACAACAGGTCGATCGCGTCCGACTGGGCGATGAGATGCTCGGCGGCCCTGGCTTTCGGCTCCCGGTCCTGCAAGGACTTGACCGCCTTGAGCAGGGCGCGTTTCAGAGCCATGGAGAACTGGCTACGGGCGAAATCCGGATGCGCCAACACCTGGCCAATGGCCTGCCGGGCGGAAGAGAAGCGCTCCAGACCGATATTGCCGAAGATCTCCTTCAGAGGGTGGAACATGCCCCGGTCGCACAGCTCCATGATCATGCCGATGCCCGGATCTTCGAGCAAAAAGGGGGGGAGCGCCGCTTCGAATTGTTTGCGGGAGAGCATGTCGTATCTGAGTGAGCCGTCACTTCGCATGATGGCGCTCAACTGGTTGGGGAAGATATCATCGAGGGTATTGGCTGCATCCATGTCAACTCTCCACTTTGGCGCGTCACAAGGTTTCCATCGTCGCTACATCGTGTGCAAGGGTATCACTACACCATCTGATTGGCCACATGTTCCGTCAGATCGGCCAGCATATTGGCGTAACTGCCCAGTTCGTTGTCGTACCAGCCGTAAACCACCACCTGGGTCACCGGGGCCTCCAGGGTGTGCTGGGGCAGAGAGGCCAGCATTTCGGGCAGCATGCCGGGTATCCGGTCCAGGTTCAGACGGATGAAGGCCGTGCGGGTATGGGTCTCCCGGCCCTCGATCACGGTGGCGGCCTTGGGGAAACCGATCATGTCCGAGGAGACGTTCTGCTCCTCCGAGTACTCCAGATAACCCTGATAGGCCCCCAAAGCCGCGTCCCGGTAGATGCCGTTGATGTCGGTGCGGTTGATGGGACGGTCCCGGTCCTCGGACTGGAGATTCAGGGTGAGAATGGTGAGGGAACCCGTGGTGGTGGGAACCCGCACCGATTCGGCCATGAAACCCACCTCTCCCATCTCCGGCAGGACCAGACGCAGGGCCTTGGCCGCGCCGGTGGTGGTCAGGATGATGTTGTTCATGATGCTGCGGCTCTTGCGCAGATCCTTGGCCCCCGCCGCCGGCACCGCGTCCAGCACGGTCTGGCTGCTGGTGGAGGCGTGGACCGTCACCATGGAGGCGGAAAGAATCCGGTCCACGCCGAAATGGTCCATGATCGGCTTCATCATGAAGGCCAGGCAGGTGGTGGTGCAGGAGGCGGCGGAAATCACGGTGTGACGGGCCGGGTCGAAGGACTCCTCGTTGATGCCCATCACGTTGGTGATGGCGTCGTCCGGGATGGACAGTCCCTGGTTCTGAATCTTGAAGGGAGCCGACAGGATGACCTTCTGCGCCCCCGCCGCCAGATGACCCCGCAGGGAACCCTGGGTCGCGTCCGCCGTGTGGGTGGGATCGATGAAGACGCCGGTGCAATCCACAGCCAGACGCACCCCGTGCTCCCGCCAGCCGATCTCCCTGGGGTTGCGCGCCGTGCGCAGAAAACGGACCGGCACCCCGTCGATGGTCATGCTGCCGGTGGCCTCGTCCAGGTTCTCGATCACCCGGCCCCCCTTGCATCCGTGGAGATAATTGGCCAGCCGGCCATAGGTGCTGTCCTTTTCCACCGACTCCACCAGATTGTGCAGATTCAGCCCCACCTCCCGACCCACATTGACCACGATTCCGGAGAATCGCTTGCGCGCCAGATGCGTCCACAAAGAGAGCTTGCCGATTCGACCCATGCCGTTGATGCCCAGTTTCATTGAATCATTCTCCTGAAAAAAAGAGTGCCTCACCCTGAGCCCAGGGTGGTTTCCACCGGGTGCCATCCCTTGAACAGCAGCCCCCGGTCCCCATCGATGCTGATGGGATCCCCATATTGAATAACCACGCCATCGATTTCGCAACGGCTGGAGGACTCCCGGATGGTCAGGAGTTCGCACCCCACCACACAGGTCTTCTCCATCCGGGCGGCGACAATGGCCGCGTGGGAGGTCTGTCCCCCCCGGGCGGTCAGCAGACCGTCGGCCAGGGAGATCTCCCGGATATCCTCCGGAACCGTATCATAACGGATCAGGATCAAGGGTACATCAGGATCTTCGCGCCGCATACGCTGAATCTCTTCCAGATTGAACACGGCCAGCCCGCACATCACCCCGCCACTGGCTCCGATCCCCTGGGTCAGGCGACTGCCTTGCAGTTCCGGGGTGGGGTAGAAGGCGGTACGCACCGCGTTTTTGCCCTTGGCGGTGAGCATGTCGCGGGTTTGCAGAAAAAAAAGATTTTCCGCCTGGGGACCATCGAAGGTGAACTCCATCTCCTGGTGGTTCCAGCCAAACGCCATGATCAACTTTCTGGCCGCCAGTCGCAATGCCTCATAGATCTCCGGGAAACGCCGCTCCAGGCACATTTCCGGATCCCGTTGATCGAAGCGGCACTGTTCCAGGGAGATGGCGTCGGTGGAAACCAGACCGCTGACGATATCCTCCCCCTGGTCCCCCGGGGCGTAATCCCCCCACAACACCACCCGGTCCAGTTTGCGGTGGGGGTGGGCGGTGAACAGCACTCCGGCCCCGGACTGGCGGTGGAGATTGCCATACACCATGCGTTGCAACACCACGGCGGTGCCCCAGTCGTCCGCGATGTTCATGATGCGCCGGTACTCCCTGGCCTTGG
>JADGCR010000059.1 GCA_015228895.1 Magnetococcales bacterium | reverse complement strand
CGCCCCCTCGGACGCGCTCCTGGCGGCGCTGCTGCTGGATGAGGAACTGCTGGCGCTGGCCCGGGGTGGCGTGGTGGACCGCTCCTATGTGGACCACTACCTGGAGGCGGCGGATGGCGCCCTGCTGAAGCGGGGTCTGGCGCTCCGTCTCCGCGTCACGGACGCCGGACGCTGGCTGGAACTGAAAGGGTCGGGCAGCCGGGCGCGGGGGATCTCGCGTCGCCCCGAATGGCGCCAGGAGGCTCCCGACGGCCCTTTGAGCCACATTGCGCATCTGCCGGAGGGTCCTGTGCGGCAGCGACTTCTGGCTTGCGTTCCCCATGCCGCCCCTTTGAGCGCCCTTTTTTCCTGTGTGGTGCGTCGTTTGACCCTGCGTCTGCAAATCCCGGCGGGTGGTTGGATGGAACTCTCTTGCGATCAGGGTGAGGTGCGCGCCGGAGAACGGCGGGCGGTCATCCGGGAGGTGGAACTGGAGTCCCTCTCCGGCCCGAACGGGGCCGGGTTCTCCTTTGCATGGAAGCTGGCCGGACGGCATGGCCTGACGGTTGGCGTGGATTCGAAGTTTGCGACGGGACTGGCCTTGCTGCGGGGGTGAAATCCCGTCAAGCGGGCGATTATCCGGTCGATTTTTCCGTGCCGATGATCTATCATGACGGGTCAGGGCATCTTTTGATCAGGGTTTCTGGTTCCGAGGAGTGGCGAGCGTGCGTTATGTGAGTACCCGTGGTGGGGTTGCACCAGTGACTTTTTCCCAGGCCGTGATGATGGGTCTGGCGACCGATGGCGGCCTGCTGTTGCCGGAACGGATTCCAACCGTGGATCAGGCGGTGTTGCGGCGCTGGGCGGAACTGTCGTTTCAGGAGCTGGCGGTGGAGGTCATGGGGCTGTTCATGACCCGCGAGGAGCCCCTGGCCGAGCAGCTGCCCTCCCTGGTGGCCCGTTCCTTCGCCACCTTCACCCACCCTGAAGTCACCCCCGTGGTGGCGGTGGGGGAGCAGTGGCTGCTGGAGCTGTTCCATGGTCCCACCCTGGCGTTCAAGGATGTGGCGCTCCAGTTTCTCGGCAACCTGTTCGAAACCCTGCTCAACGCCCATGGGGGGCGGTTGAACATCCTGGGCGCCACCTCCGGGGATACCGGATCGGCCGCCATTCACGGGGTGCGGGGGCGGGCGGGGATCCAGATTTTCATCCTTCACCCCCACGGCCGGGTTTCGCCGATCCAGGAACGGCAGATGACCACCGTGTTGGACGCGAATGTGCATAACATCGCCATCCGTGGCTCCTTTGACGACGGGCAGCGGATCGTCAAGGAACTGTTCAACGATCTCCCCTTCAAGGAGAGCTACCAGTTGGGCGCGGTGAATTCCATCAACTGGGCGCGCATTTTGGCCCAGATTGTGTATTTCTTCTACGCCTGGGGTCGTGTCTCCGGGGGTCATCCGAAATACTCGGTGGGTTTTTCGGTTCCCACCGGCAATTTTGGCGACATTTTTGCCGGCTACATGGCCAAACGCATGGGGCTGCCGGTGAAGCGCCTGGTGCTGGCCACCAATTGCAACGACATCCTGGTCCGCTTCATGGAGACCGGGGAGTACCGGAGCGGGACCGTGCAGCCTTCGTTGAGTCCCTCCATGGACATACAGATATCGTCCAACTTTGAACGCTATCTGTATTACTTGCTGGACGAGGATCCGGTGGCGGTCAGGGCGCAGATGGAGCGTTTGCGGCATGAGGGCTTTTTTGCCCTTCCGGAAGCCAAACGGCAGGAGGCGGCGGCAATTTTCACCCCCCGCCGGGTGGGCGAGCGGGAAACCCTGCAACGGATCCGCTCCACCTGGATGGAGCACAACATCCTGGTGGATCCCCATACCGCCGTGGGGTTGGACGCGGCCCGGGAGTTTCCGGGGACCATCTGTCTGGCCACCGCCCATCCGGCCAAGTTCGGGGCGGCCGTGGAGCAGGCCACCGGCATGGTCCCGGCCATGCCCCCCGCCCTGGAAGGGTTGATGACCCAGCCCACCCGGTGTCGGATCGTCAATCCGGAAACCGCCCTGGTCCGGGGGTGCATCCAGGAGATCCTGGGGTGACCTTTTTTCTCAGGGCCACGACCACGCCGTCGCGGTCCCGGCCTGCCGACAACCGACAGGCCCCCCCGTTTCGGAGTGCGACCCGAAGTGACGCTGGTGCTGGCCAATGGTGCCCAGGCCAGGGGACGCTTGATGGATATGAGTGTGACCGGGGCCTTTCTCGAAACCATGGAACGCCCCTTCGGTCTGGAAACCGGGGAGGCGGGCACCCTGGGGTTGCAGGCCTCTCCCGACGCCCCGGAGAGCGATCACCGCTTCTGGTGCGAAGTGATACGCGTGACCCGGAAGGGAGTGGCGTTGCGGTTTTTGTCGGACAGGGAATATGACGAGGATGGCTCGGGTGGCTCCCATCGGCAGTTGATGCCGGATGATTTCATGGAATGATCATTGCTGATCATCGACAGGCGCGCTATGAAAGACGATTCGAACGAGATCAAGATGAGATTGTCCCGCAGCGGCGGACTGTTCCTGGTGGCGCTGCTCTGCGGACTGGTGGCGCTGCATGGTGTCCGGGAGGCGAGGGCGGATATCTACACCTTCACGGACAGCAACGGGGTGATCCATCTGACGGACCGACCCATGAGCCCGGCCTATCGGCTGCTGATCTCCTCCGGGGTCAAGGAGGTGCGCAAGTGGCAGGGTTTTCCGGAAAAATCCCGATTGCAACACAACTCCGCCAAGGTGATCAGCTACGACGGCCGCGTCAGGAACCTGCCCAAGACCGTCTCCTACGGCAAGAGCACCTATCCCCAGTACATGACCCCCTGGAAGAACTCCTTCGCCGACACCATCCAGGACGCCTCCATGCGCTTCCAGATCCACAGCGCGTTGATCAAGGCGGTGATCAAGACCGAATCGGACTTCAATCCCCTGGCGGTCTCTCCCAAGGGGGCGGTGGGTTTGATGCAACTGATGCCGGGGACCGCCCAGGATCTGGGGGTGAGCGACCGGACCGATCCCGTGGCCAACATCCATGGAGGCGTGCGTTATTTGCGGGAGTTGCTTGGGCAGTTCGACAACAATCTGATTCTCTCCCTGGCCGCGTACAATGCCGGGCCGGGCGCGGTCAAGAAATTTGGCAATACAGTTCCCCCTTATGAGGAAACGCAGCAATATGTGGCCAAGGTGCTTCATTTCTATCGGGCATATCGGGGTGCCATGTGACGTTGCGCAGGCCGGCGACGGGTCCGGGGTCGGACGGGCCATCGGGTCCGGATGGCTGTGCCGGTTGACGCTGTCGCTCCTGGTCTCCCTGGCATCCCTGCCGGTCATGGGGGAGACCCTTTTCCGGGATGATTTCAACCGTCCGGACGGCACCACCCTGGGCAATGGCTGGACCCCCTTGCCCCATCACAACTCCTGTCCCGTCGATGGGGGGGGGGAAGCGGGCGACCGACGGTTCCAGAGCGGATGAAAAAAATGCGCGGTATGCGGATATCTCAAACGAAATCAAGAAGAAAACCGAAAAAGAATCCAGCCCCGCGAAAGCGCTGAAACCGGAAAAGGATCCGCGGGGGAGCAAGGCGAAAATCCGGGACGGCATGTTGTTCTTTCAGTACGAACAGCCCCAGGATGTCCAGATGGCCCAGCAGGAGTTTCCCAAGAAGGTGGTGCGTCTGGCCTACGATTTCACCCCCTTGTATGCCATGGGAGGGCTGGATGACCGGGCCTGGATCGGGGTGCGGATCTTTTATCTGGATGTGGACGGACTGATTCTGGGGGAGATCCGGAATTTTTATTATCATGCCGTTTTCGAGGAGCGGGAGAATACGGCGCTGGTGCATACCCTGGCGCAACAGGGGCCCTTCGATGGAACACCCCGTCACGTCACGGTGGACGCCCGGCAGATCCTGAATCAACACCTGCGCGGTGTGGATCAGAACCGGATTGTCAAGACCCGGATCTCCTTCGAGATCTCCTCCGGATTGTGTGAATCCTCGGTGGAGGCCAATGTGGACAATGTGTCGGTCGCCATGGAGGAGATCGTGGTGCCGTTCCGTTTCACCCGGGAGATTCTGCTGGAGATGACGGAGACGAGTCTGGCGCTCTACGCCAAAGAACCGCAGAAGCATCCGGAGAGCGCCAGAAAAGCCATCTTCGATCAGTACGGCCACAAGAACATCACCGGTTGGTTGAACGAAATCCCCAGGGAGGTGCGGGGGGATCTCGGTCGTTTGACGGAGTATTTGGTCCATCGTTACAAGGTGACGGGCAAGGATGCCTGGATGTCTGGTTATGCCGTCACCCTGTTGTTGCAAACTCAATAATGGAATCATGATGCTCCCATGCGGCCCATTTTCTTGATCGTTTCTTTTGGGTTGCTGCTGTCTCCCACCCTGTCTGGCGCGGGCGGGGAGATTTTGCAGTGCGCCGACAGGCAGGGGGAGCCCGCCATCTATCGCAAGGGGGAGTGCCAGCCTTTGGACGACCCCACGGTGCCGCCGGGCCAGGTCTCCAGAAGCGGCCACCCCCTTGGCGGGTTGGAAGAGCTGAAGAACAAAATGGAAGAGGCCAATGATCGCCACTTCCTGGAGGTGGAGGAACTGAAAAGGAAACTGGAGGAGGTCAAGGAGAAAAAAGGGGAGGATGACGCCCTGAAGGGGGAGTTGGCGGAACTCAGGAAGAAACTGGCCGAGGCCATGGAACAGCACTTCGAGGAGGTGGAAACCATCCGCAAGGAGTTGGTGGCGGCCAAAGAGCGGGACAAAGAGAAAAAGAGGGTGGAGAACGCCCCCAAAGAGGGCGGGTTGGGCGTCAATGCCAGCCGGCCCGAAGAGATGACGCCCCTGGGCTCCCCCGGTCCCTGGAGCGTGAGCCAGATTCTGGTTCCGGCCAGGGGGGCGGCGGACAGGGGCGACGAGAGCTTCGCGATGATCAACGGGTATCGCTACCGTTTGGGGGAGCGGGTCGATGGGGGTGGGGTGGTCAAGGGGATCGCCAGCGACCGGGTGATCATGCTGCATGGCAATCGGGAGTATGTGGTCCCCTTCAATAAAAAGACCCACGCCCTGGTGGCGGGTCAGTTGGGTGTCGTGCCGTTGACGAAGGAGAAGAGTGGCACCTATCGCCTCAAGCTGCGCATCAACAACAACCAGGAAATCGACGCCGTGCTGGATACCGGCTCCTCCACGGTACTGCTGCCCGAAGATGTGGTCACCTGGCTGCGGCGCAGCGGCACCCTCAAGCCCCAGGATTTCATGGGCAAAGTCAAGGCGGTGATCGCGGATGGCAGCATCGTGGATGGTCGGCGCTTCATGATTCGCTATCTGCGTGTGGGTGACATGGAGTTGCGGGACGTGGAAGGGGTGGAATTGGCGTCGGAGAAGAAAGAAGAGAAGAAATCCAACGACGACAAAGGTTCAAAAGATAACCAGGATCCCGGCAAGGACGAGAGCAAACCGGACATCCTGGAGGTGAAGCAACCCCTGTTCGGGATCAACGCGTTGACCAAATTGGGACGATGGCGCATCGACCATCAAAACGATCAGCTCATCGTGGACCGGTGACCTGATCCACCCTGGCGGCGTGAAACGAAAAAAGTTTGGCGAATCTGGGGTCCGCGCAATCGGCGAGATGGTGCTCCGTGACGTTTTGCAGTAAAACCGAAGCGTTCAACACCTCCACATGGCGTGGGTTGAGGTAGATGACCAGCAGTGGTTCCGGGGAGCGGATGATTCTTTGTTCGATCAGTTCGACAACTTTGATCATTATTTCGTCATTGAAGGGATTGCACATGTAGAGGATGACCGGATCGTCCGGGATGACATACCGGGTGACATCCATGAACAGGATGGTGATGTCCTGGCATCGCTGGGCGTTGTTTCTGATCTTCAGGATGTTTTTCCGGGCAATCGCGCAGAGCTCCTCCGAGAACTCCACCCCGATGATTTTCTTGAACGGATGGAACGACGCCAACAGGAGAGGCAGCCCCTTGCCGGCCCCGAAGTCGATGAACACAAAGCCCTGCTTGGGAATTTTTTCCATGGTCAGCAAGGTCTTGAACAACGCCTCGTGACTGGGTTGATACTGGAGGGATTTGAACTTGTTGGGCGAGTCGATTTTCAGATTGAAGACTTCAATGCGTCCCGCCGTGTCAACGCCGTACAGATAATCGATGGAGCGCTTTCTTTCGAGCAGGTGTTTCTTGATGGCGGTGATTCTGAATCTCCTGAAGAAGAATTTCCAGGAAAAATTCAAATATTGATAATAAAGATTGTACAGGGTTTGATAGCAAGGATGGGTGAAACGGTTGGATTTCAAGGCGTGTTTGATGAAGTCAAGCATGGCGGTCGCTTATCTCGTCTGGTGGAAAATCAGTCGCAGGCTTGCGTCATTTCAAGCAGGGCGTCGTCATCCCGGCGGTCGATGGACAAACCGTATTTGGTGACGATGTTGCGCCAACGGTAGGCAAATTCACACCAGTAGGATTGTGCCGGGGGTTTCCAGATGGCGGGACCGTTGCCCGCCTTTTCCCGTACCGTTTCACTGGTGGTGATTTGCAGGTTGTCGAAATCGTTGGCGAATTTTTGTTTCATGCTTTTTGGCCAGAGGTCCCCGCCATGCAGGCTGGCGTAAGCCAGGGGGACCACATGATCGAGGGCGGTGTCGGCGGCGGATGTGAGTCTTTTGCCCGTGTAGGGGTCGAGCCAGTCGCCGCTGGTCACTTTGCATCCCTGGTCTGCTTCGAACCGGACCTTGGTGCGACTGTATTGGGAGAGGAATTTGTCACGGGTGGTTTGGCACTCCCCGTCCGTTTGAGACCAGTGGGGCCAATCCGAGGCACTGAAACGGTTTTTCTGGTCGGCTGATCGGGATCGGGGCTTCCAGGTGCGCGCCATTTCCTGGGCCAGGGTGATCTGTTCCGTGGTCATCCGTTTGGCGACCGCGTCCCGGTCCGCGGTGGCCTGACTCGCCTGCCTGGACTCCAGTTGATCGACCTGTTCCAATTCGGCGACCGTTGCCGGCGAGAAGCCGTCACCCGCCTTGGACGCGGCTTCCAACCTGCCGGAGGAGGAGAGGTTCAGCCACATGTGCGCCAGGACGAGATCTTTGGGAACCCCTTCACCGGATGCGTACAGCTTGCCAAGCTGCAGCTGGGCCTCGTTGTGTCCCTGTTCGGCCGCTTTGCGGAACCAACGCGCGGCATTGCCCGCGTCCTTGGGAACGCCAATACCATTGTAATACAGATTGCCCAGATTGACGCAAGCATCCAGATTGCCCATTCCGGCGGCCTTGAGATACCAGTACCTGGCCTCCTTGTAGTGCTGGGGCAGGCTTTTGCCCTCCTCGTACCGCCTCCCCCGGTTGTTTTCCGCGGCGCCGTTGCCGGAATTTTCCAATGCCGGAGGCGTCTTGTCTTTGCCGGGCCTGCTCTCGGCCCCATGGGCGCAAACCGGCAGCAGCAGCAGGAGAAGGAAAAGAAATCTGCGATTCATACCATGCCTCCGTCGTGCCGCAAAACGCATTTGACCGCCACCAGACGAATGCCCAACACATTGCGCAACGGAAACCGCCCCGCCAATCGACGTCGCAGGGCATAGGGCAAAAAAGACAACCCCCACTCACACAGCAGGCCCGTTTGCACCGGCCACAAGGCCGCCCGGGCGCGCAACTCCACCTGCAGGCGCACCCGGACAAACCCCGCTTTCAACAGGAGCGCCCGCAGTTCTCCGATGACATACTCGTGCAAATGAAAGCCGGTGGCGTGCTCGTCGAATCCTCCGGAGATGTCGTGGGGACCGCTCAGGCGGTTCGGCGTGACGCACAGATAGATCCCGCCAGGCCGCAGAGTCCGCCAGATGTGGCGCAGTTGTTCCAACACGTCTTCCGGGTGCAGATGTTCTATCAGTTGATGGCTGTAGGCAACGTCAATCGTGTCGTCCGGCAACGGCACAGTCACCCCGTCGGACAGGATCAAGCGCATGTTCTCCGCCAGTGGTGCCGCCCCTTGGGTGATGGCGTCCGAAACATCCAGCGCGTGGACCTGTTCCACCAGTCCGGCGATCCGGCGGGAGAGGCGACCATCCCCGCAACCCACTTCCAGAAAATGGGTCCGAGGATGAAGAAACGGTCGCAGACGGGCGACCTGCAAGGCGATGGCGTCATCCTCCTCGCAGGCCCTCCCCCTGCGGAGCAGCTGGGGATGGTCGGGAACACGCGCGAACAGTTCATCGTACAGGGCGGTGTAAAGCTGCCGACGCGTGCCGGGCGGGGCCGCGCGCAACCGGGCGGCCAGCTCCTTTTCGATGAGATAGTGTTCCCGGATGCGCTCAGAATCGCGCCGGGTGGCAGGGGAGGAACTCATGGGGTCTTCATCCGCCGGTTGTGGTGAGGCCAGCGGCTGTGGATCGTGGTCGGGAGCGGCTGACGTTGGTAGAGATGATTTTCAGTATAGGCAAACAGGATGACCAGAATGCTGATCAGGTGGTAGGGAAGGTCGAAATAGGCCATGCCCAGAAAGGTGCCGGCACTGTAATACCCGATCAAACTCACCTGCAACATGCCGGTCAGATCCCGCAACCAGAGCAATTCCGGGATGTGGCGCGTGCGACGGTTGATCCGGTAACCCATGAGCAGCGCGGAAAGGTGGAGCGTCACCCACAACAGGAATCCCGGATACCCCTGTTCTCCCAACACTTCGAAATAGATGCTGTGCGCGGAGTGTCGGTAGACACCGGGGGTGTAGCGATCGAAGGTTTGCTGTTCGAAGGCGCCAAAACCACCACCCAGCAGGGGACGGTCATCCACGATCAACAGCGCGAGTCGCCAGGCGTCCAGGCGTCCCGAAACGGACTTGTCCTGCAACAATTCGGTATCCTGGTTGAGAAAGGAGAGAAAGAAGGTGTGCTCCACCGGCGTGCGCCTGGGCAGATTGCGGAGGACCGGCTTGACCTCCTTTTCCACCTCGTCGAATGTGTCCACGGCCTCAAACGCGGATTCGATCACCAGATTCATTCGTTCGTGCCATTTTTCAGGCATGAACGTGTACAGCCCCGGACCAATGACCAGCATGGCGACCGTGACCAGAATCTTTCTTCTGGTCTTCAGCCAGAACGCGATGAGCAGGACCGACAGACCGACGAAACCTCCACGGGAATAGCTCCCCAGAATCGAGATGATGGAGAACAAGGTGATGAAGATCATGCCCAAACGCAGGATGCGGTATTTCAATTGAAATTGCAGGAAGTACAGCAGCGGGGAGACCATGATCAGCGCCAACGCCAGGGCGTTGTTGTCCTCGAAAAAGGATTGGGCGGGTCCCATGACCCGGTAGTTGCCACCGGAGGTGAGGGTGAAAATGCCCCCCTTCAACCCGAAAAAGCCGATGGACAGGGCGATGACCGCAACCAGAACAATGATCTGACGACGGTTTTTGACCAGAATCAAGGTCGCGATGATCATGATTTGCACCTTGGAGAATTTATCCAGGGCAACCAGGGCGGCGACGGGGCGGAATGCCTCCATGGCCGTGATCGTGGTCCACAACACAAACAGGATGATCAGGAAAATAGGCGTCTTCCAGGGAATCCTGAAGTTGAACCGCATGGTGTAGAGGATGCCGATGATGGTGGCGATGGCGATCAGCAGGTTGAAGCGGAAATTGTAGGCAAAGCTCCAGGTCAGCCGGTGGGGATTCATGTAGCCGATCCACGCCCAGAGCAGCAGACCGATATAGGGTCTGAATATTACCACTGGCAGAAGAGAAATAACAAAAATAATTAGAACGAGATCTCTCATGGCGTCTTCCGCGTCGGCTGCCAATCAGGAGCGATCGGTTCGCGTCGCGTGTCGAGCAGGGTGTGGTAAACGGTCTGGTAGCGGTCCACGCTGGCCGACCAGGTGCGGGTGTTGTGGACAAATTGTTCCGCCCGCCGGATCACGGACTCCCAGGGGGCGCGATTTTCCAGCAACTCCGCAACGGTGTTCGCCAGGGCGTTGACATCGTTGGCGGGAAAAAGGAAGCCGGTCGCGCCATGGGTGATCAGTTCCTTGTGCCCCTCCACGTCCGAGGCCAACACCAGGCGTTTGGCCGCCATGGCTTCCAGTGGCTTCAACGGGGTGACCAGATGGGTGAGTCGCATGGGCAGACGGGGATAGATCAAAAGATCCGTCAGCGCATAGTACCCGGAGGCCATTTCGGGTGGGGTGCGGCCGGTAAAGCAGACACGCTCCGCCAATCCCATCCGCTGGACCTGCTGGCGCAGTCGCCGCTCTTCCGGTCCGCCGCCGACCAGGAGCAGCATGGCCCGGGGGCGGCGGGCGCAGATGGCCGGCAGGGCGTCCAACAGCAGGGACAATCCTTCGTAGGCGTAGAAGGAGCCGATATAACCCAGCACCTCCCTGCCATTCCTGTCGATGTGGGGCAGGGTGGGGAGGGTCGCGGGGGGGGTGGCAAAGGCTTGGGCTTCGACGGCGTTGGGAATGGTGGTGACCTTTGCCGCGTCGATCCCCCTGGCGATGACATCCCGGCGCAAACCTTCGCAGATGACGGTCACGGCGTGGGCTTTCTTCAAGACATGGGTTTCCAGGGCGCGGGTCAAACGATAGCGCGCCCCCCAGGCCCGTCCTGTTCCATGGCTGGCGGCGGCGTCCTCCCAGAAGGCGCGCACCTCGTAGACGACGGGTATCCCCAGGCGCGCCCCGGCCAGCAGTGCCGCCAGACCGTTGAGGACCGGGGAATGGGCGTGGAGCAGGTCGGGTTTGAAGATTTCGGCCAGGGCCAGAATGCGTTGCCGGAGCGCCGTGATCACCGCCACCTGACGCAGGATCGGGGCGCGGTTGAGGAGGGAGGAGCCGGTGGGTGTGCGGTGGAACAGCAAGCCGGCGGCCATCTCCTCCATGGCGGGGCCGGAGGGGTGTTTGGGACCGGTCAGTTGTCCGGTCTCCCAGCCAAGCTCCCGTTGCCGACGCAGGATGGCGAGCGTTCGAAACACATAGCCGCTTTGCAAAGGCGCGGAGTGGTCCAGTATGTGCAGAATGCGCATGGTCGTCATCAAAGAGCCAGGGGGCCGGTTTTGGGGAGGAGCCATTTTCAGGGTTCGGATGAGCCTTGAAAATGATGGTCCGGGGCCAAAAAGTCAAATGAAAAAGAGGGATGGACTCACAGGCCCGCCTGCTGGAAAAGATACTCCATGGTGGCGACCCGATTGTAGACCTCCGGATCGTGGATGCCCTCCACCTGGAACAGGGGGCGCATGAAGGGGAAGGAGGTGTCCAGCACCCGTTCCAGCCACTCCGGG
>JADGCR010000058.1 GCA_015228895.1 Magnetococcales bacterium | reverse complement strand
CGGGTTGGCGCGTCACCAGCATGGAGAGGGCATGAACCGGCACATCGGGACGGCTCCACGCCTCGGAAGCCGGGGAGAGGTCATCGGTATTGGTCTCGCCCGCCACCTGGAACAGGGTGACGGTTACCTCCTCGGGCATGGGGGGACGGGAGGTGAACCAGGTGGCGTCGGCCCAGTTCTGCAACACCTGCTTGGCGTTGGCATTGCTTTTGGCCTTGGTGGCCAGGGTGTCGAAAGCGTCGTAGATCATCAGGGTGTTGGACAGGGCGGCCACGGCGCCATCCGCCAGTTCGGCGCTGTCCAACAGGTTGATCAGGGGCATGACGTTGAATCCGCCGATCATGGTACCCAGCAGGCGTACCGCCTCCTTGCGGTCAATGACCGGGCAGGAGCGTTTTCCCTGCGCCACGCTGTCGAGGAACTCCGCCTTGACCTTGGCAGCGTCATCCACACCGGGAGGGACTTGATTGACCAGCAGGTCTTTCAGGAAATCCGCTTCTCCGGCCGGGGGATTTTCCAGCAGTTTGGTCACTTCCGCAGTTTGTTGGGCGTTCAAAGGCAGGGGGGGAACTCCCTGTTTGGCCCGTTCGGCGACATGTTGACGATAGGCTTCGAGCATGAATTCGTTCTCCTTGATCAATAATACGGGAGCCAATGCATCCAGATCATCCACTGGGACGATACGTTAACCATAATCCATGAAATGGCGTGTTGGCAAGTCAATGCGTTTTTGTGTGGATTCGGAGTCGCTTTTGTGCCGGTCTTGGTTTATGATCGTCTCCGATTTTCAATCGAGCAACTGTGCCTAATGGATGTCATACATGCCCCGTCAATCCATCATCACCAGCGTCGTCGATCTCCTTGGCGAGGGAGGGAGGCTGAATTACCGAGACCTTTACCGTTTGGCCCAGGAGTGCGCGGAGCAGACCTTCATCCGCCTGCTGGGTCACTGGGTGTTGGCGGGCGATCAGGTCATCCGTGGCAAGATCACCCCTTCCAAAAGCGACGCGGTGGAAACCGTTCTGTTCAAGCCCGCCCAGATGGAGGTGAACACCTCGCCGGTGACCGGTTCCCTGACCGAAGTGGTCTATGTGTTTCGCAAGTCCGCTCCGTCGGCCAACGGTGTTCACTCCTTCACCATGGGACGCACCCACGAGAACGACTTCGTCATGGCCGATTACGCGGTTTCCAGGACCCAGGCGGTGATCCACGTGAAGCGTGGCACCCGTTTCCGGATTCGGACGCTGGGTGGTTCTAATCCGGTCTATGTCAACAACCGGCCCATCACCCAGGAGACCGAACTGTGCGAGGGGGATTCCGTCGCCTTTGGACGGTTCCGTTTTCTGTTGCTGGCGCCCAGCGCCCTGTTTCTGCGTCTGCGGGGGATCATGCCGGAGATGCGCATCCGGCAGCTGGTGAATGCCCTGGGTCAGGCCAACTACAAGGAACTCAAGGATGTGGCGGGCCGGCACAACCAGGATTTCTTCACCCAACTGATGCATCATCCCAGTCTGGTGGGGTCCGGGGTGTTCCGGGGTTACGGGGTGCGGGTGGCGGGCATGGACCCGGACGCCACCCAGGGTTTTCTGCCGGATGTCTCCGCCGGACAGCAGGCGGTTCAGGTCAAGATACTGGGGCGCTCCATCTATCCGTTGCTGCGTCCCGAACGGATCGAGGAGGACGGCGCGGAAGTGCTCACCATCGGTCGGGGGGTGGACAACGATCTCATGATGGGGGATGACGCCATTTCCACCCGTCACGCCAGAATCCGTTTCGGGGATGCGGGGCAATATTTCATCCAGGACCTGAAGTCCACCAATGGCGTGTTCGTCAACGGCGTGGATGTGGGGTCCGGGGAGAAGGAGTTGTTCGACGGCGACAAGGTCAAGATCGGACGCCATGAGTTCACCCTCATGTTTCCGAGCACCTTGTATCGTCATTTGGCCGGGACTTGACGTCCCTCATCCCGTTTATCAATGCCGCGCAGGAGATGCCGATGTCAGGGAGCACGGATGGAAAGCACACAGGGTGGATGATCGGTGGCGTGTTGGCCGGTCTGTTCGGAGCGGTTTCCCTGGCGCAGGGCGCGGAGGTGTCGTCCCCCCCGCTGCCCCGGGATGCGCGGGCGGCCCTGGTGTACAAATCGCCCTATTGCGGCTGTTGCACCGGCTATGTGGACTTTCTCAAGGAACAGGGCGTGGCGGTGGAGGTGGAGTCCGTCATGGACATGGAACCGGTCAAGCGGTCATTGGGGATCGGCAAGGAGATGGAATCCTGCCATACCACCAGAATCGGCGGCTACATCGTGGAGGGTCATGTGCCTCTGCACATCCTGCGACGACTGTTGACGGAAAAACCGGACATCCCCGGCATCGCCCTTCCCGGCATGCCCACCGGCGTGCCCGGAATGCCGGGAGCCAAGGTGAAATGGACCGTCTATACCCTGGAGACCCCCCCCAGGGTGTTCGCGGAGGAGTAGGGGGGCGGGCCTGTTCCGGCCGAAGGCCGTTCAGGGGGGAGACGCTTCCGGCGCGGGTCGTTCCGCCTCCTCCGCCAACCTTCTGCCCACCGCATCGATGGCCTCCAGAAACGCCTTTTTATGGATCGGCTTGGTCAGATGATCGTCGCATCCGGCGGTCAGGCTCTCCCCTTTTCTGCTGGCGGAGGCGTGGGCGCTCAGGGCGAGGATGGCCATGGGTCGCCGTCCCATGTTGTTTTCCCACTGGCGTATGGCGCGGGTGGCGGCGTAACCGTCCATGTTGGGCATTTGGATATCCATCAGGACGAGATCGAAGTCCTCCCTGCGCACCCGCGTCACGGCTTCCAGTCCATCATTGACGATCACCAGACGGTGTGGGGTGTGTTTCAGGTAGACCCGGAACAGGACCTGACTGTCTGGAGAATCTTCCGCCAGGAGAATATGCAGGCTTTGAGTGGTGTCGTTCGTGGTTGGTTCGACGCGCTCCTGTTGTGGTGATGCGGCGGTGACGGCGGGAGCGGGCAGGGTGAAGAAAAAGGCGCTGCCCTGTCCCGTCCGGCTCTCCGCCCAGATTTTGCCTCCCATCCGTTCCACCAGACGCCGGGAGATCGCCAGTCCCAGACCGGTCCCCCCATAGCGCCTGGTGATCCAGGTGTCGGCCTGGGTGAACCGTTCGAAGATGCGTTCCAGGTTTTCCGGCAAGATGCCGATGCCGGAATCCACCACGCTGAAGAGCAGCGTGTGGGGTTTTTGGGGGTGGGGGATCAGCTGGGCTTCGATGGTCCCCTGGTGGGTGAACTTGATGGCGTTGCCCAACAGGTTGATGAGCACCTGACGCACCCGGCCATCGTCCCCCAGCACGGTTTCCGGGACTTCCCGGGCGGCCTGTCCGGTGAGGGTGAGTCCTTTGTCCGCGGCGGACATGCGCATCAGGTGGACGGTCTCCTCCATGACCTGGCGGGGGGAGAAGGGGTGGTCGTCCAGGGTGAGTTGACCCGCCTCGATGCGGGAGAAATCCAGGATGTCGTTGATCACCCCCAACATGGCCTTGCCCGACTGGTGCATGGTCTGGACAAAATGACGTTGCGCCGTGTTGAGGTTGGTTTCCAGCAACAGTTCCGACATCCCCAGCACCACATTCATGGGGGTGCGAATTTCGTGGCTCATGGTGGCCAGAAACTCTCCCTTGGCCCGGGTGGCCGATTCGGCCTGATCTTTGGCGTATTGCAACGCCTCTTCGGCCTGCTTGCGCTCGGTCACCTCGCGGCAGATGCCGATCAGCCCCAGAAATTGATGGTCAGGACCTGAAAAGGGCATCTTGATGGTATCGTAATGCCGTTTCGTCCCATCCGCCTGGACGACCACCTCCTCGAACTGGATGGTCTTGCCCTGCGCCACCAGACGCCGGTCCGATTCGAGGTACTCCTGCGCTTCATGCGCCGGGAAAAGGTCGAAGACATCCTTGCCGCTCAAACTGCCGGACCGGCCCACACGCTTCTCGAAGGCTTTGTTGTACTCGACGAAACGGAACTGGTGATCCTTGACGAAAATGATGTCTGGAATGGAGTCGAGCAGAGAGCGCAACAGGGAACGGTCGCGCAGCAGGGAGAGGGAGGCGTGTTTGTGCGCTTTGGTCTCCTGCAGAAGGGTGACACGGACGGCCTCCAGATCCTGGAATTGGCGCTGGGAGACGCGCAACAGGCGCAGGGAGAGCACCAGGGCCAGGGTCAAGGCCGCCCCCAGAAAAAGAATGAGATGGCTGCCATGGGTGGCTTGTTGGGTGCCAAGGTGCTGCACCCGCTCTTCCAGGCTCAAAAAGGCGATCCACAGGGTCAGCGTCAGCACCACCCCTCCCAGCCCTGTGGTCTGGATCACCCACTGGGGCAGAATGGCCTGTTGCGTCATGCTTTGCCGCCAGGCCCATGCCGCCAGCCCCGCCCCCAGACCGATGAAGCCCAGGGCCGTCGGCAGGGCCATGTGGGTATACCGGAGCCATGCGTATGCTTCCTCCAGTTCTGCGTAATAGCCCAAGGTGGTCGCAAAGCCCAACGTAATGACGATTCCCCCCAGGGTTCCCGTCCCCAGCCACGGGACGCGGTGCGTGGGGAACGGGCCACGACGCAGGATCGCCAAGCCGGTGAGAAGAAAACAGAGCGCGGTATTGGGCGCCATGCGACCTGGATGAGAGGTTTTCACGGTGATGAAATGACGCATGAGCAGCTCGTCGATGCCCAGATCCAGTCCCCAGAGGTATTCCGCCAATGTCAGACCTCCCAGCAGCGCGACCAGCAAGCCAAGCGCGGTTGCCGGCGTGACGTATCGACGGTCCAGGGCGAACAGGCCCACCCCGGAGCACAAAAAACCAACGGCGGTATTGTATTGCATGGGGACAGAGGAAGGGGAGAACTGAACGATGGACGGCACATGGGCATGCCAGCCCACCAATACGCCCAGGCCCAGCAGACCGCAAAGCAGGGCCATCAGGCGATAAAAGGTTTCAATCAAAATCAATTTCTGGCTCTTGTTGATTCAAAGGAGGATGGTTGATTGGCATCACCACCCCATCGGCAAAACCGGGGTGGACGAGAATACCCAGCATATTAGCGACTTTTTAAACAATGCATCAAATTATATTTTTTCATGTATCCACGGCACTGCGACCACAACATCTGACGGCGCGCGACTTTTCTCTTGACCCGCCTGCCACTCCAGCCGCACTATCCCATGATCCGAAAAGGTGGGTGGCGCGATCCTGCGCTTTGGAGGTTGTCCGCCGACCACGCAGACCTTGAAGAGCACATGGCGTTTGATGACCCCCTCTGCAACCTTCAACATCGTCCTCTACCAGCCCGAAATCCCCCAGAACGCGGGGGCGGTGTTGCGCACCTGCGCGGCGACGGGGTGTGTGTTGCATCTTGTCGGACCCCTGGGATTCCGGCTGGATGCGGCGGGGGTGCGACGGGCGGGGATGGATTACCGGGAGTGGGGGGAGGTGCGACGCTGGGACGACTGGGGGGCGTTCAAGGCGGCGTTTCCAGGTGATGGGCGGCTGTTTGTCGCCACCACCAAAGGGAGTCGGCACCACGGGGCGTTTGCTTATGAGACGGGCGACTGGTTCCTGTTCGGGGCGGAGGGGAGTGGGCTGCCGCAGGCCATTCTGGAGGAGCATGCGAACACACTGCTGCGCATTCCCATGCTGGCACGGGCGCGCTCCCTGAATCTGGCGCAGAGTGTGGCTGTGGTTCTGTACGAGGCTTTACGGCAGAACGATTATCCGCGGATGAAAGGCCCTGGGGGATGAATCCCCCAGACCCCTCTTTATTTTTTACGGCTTGTTCGCTTTCAGTTCTTCATCGATGACGGCCTTGAACTTCTCGAAGGGCTGTGCACCTACCAGGCGGACACCATTGATGAAAAAGGTCGGAGTGCCGGTGACGCCCAACTTCTTGCCATCGGCCAGATCCGCCATCACCCGATCCCCATGCTTGCCACTGTCCAGACACTTGTCGAACTTCTCCTGATCCAGTCCAAGAGTCTTGGCGTGGACTTTCAAATCCGGGACTTCCAGCTTGGTCTTTTCGTCGAACAGCAGGTCGTGCATGGGCCAGAACTTGCCCAGATCCTGGGCGCATTGCGCCGCCTCCGAAGCCTTGGGGGCCTTGGCGTGGAACGGCAGGGGATAATGACGGAACACCATCCGCACCTTGTCGCCATAAGCCTCCTGCACCTTTTTCAACACCACCTGGGCGCGACGACAATAAGGACACTCGAAATCGGAGAATTCGATGATGGTGACCGGGGCCTTGGCGTCACCCTTGGAGAGATCCTGGGGACCGGTCACCGTGAAACGGGGAGCCTGCAACAAAATCTCCGGCTCATACTGCTTGAGCAGGCCGGTCAGGAATTTGCCTTCCCCCGCCTTCTTGGCCTCGTCGAACAGCAACTCCTTGACCTGACCCTCGATCCCCTCGCCATTGTTGGGCAACTGCTCCCGATTCTGCTGAATGAACGCCTTCACCTCCGCGTCCGTGGGTTGCGGCACCGGACCCATGAGCTTTTCCACCACCTGCTCCGGGGGAATCTTCTCCGCGGTCCCCTTGAGGGTGAGAATGTGCTCCAGAATCAACTCCCGGATCTTGTTCTCCCGCAACTCGTACATCTTTCCGGCCAACGCCCGGTCCACCTCCTCCAGAGAGAGGGCCCACGACCCCACCTTGGCAACCGGCTCCGCCTGCGCCTGGGCGCTCAACAGAAAGACCAGCGCCAGCAAGACCCAACCAGACCAGATACTCTTGAAAAAGTTCATTTTTGATACATCTCCGTCGCTCGTTGTTTAAAAGCTTCCACCATCCGTTTGGACGCCTCCCCGAACACCGGCCCCAGCGTCAGATCCAACAGACGATTCTTGAAGGAAAAATGGATGAAAAACTCGATCCGGGTCCCCTCCCCCTCCGGAAAGAACTGCCACTCGCTCTCCAGATTCTTGAAGGGACCGGAAACCAGGGTGATGGTGATCTTCTCGTTGGGAACGATCTGATCCCGGGTGATGAACGTCTCGCGCAATCCCTTGAAGGAAAAGGTCATCTCGGACATGAACCGATCCGCCTCCTCGTCGTACTTGCGGGATTTGACGATCCAGGGAATGAACTCCGGATAGCGATCCATGTCCACCACCAGGGCGTACATCTGCTCCGGGGAGAAGGCAACTGTGGTCGATGTAGAGGTACGGGCCATGATGACAATCTCAACTCTTGCGATAGACTTCAGCGGCGCGGGTCTTGAAAGCCGCCAACATGCGTCGGGACGCCTCGGAAAATACCGGCCCCATGATCATCTCCTTCATGCGGCTTTGAAAAGTGAAATCGATGAAAAAATCCACCTGCGTTCCATTGGGCACCGGGGCGAAAGTCCAAATGCTGGCCAGATACTTGAACGGACCATCCTTGAGGTTGATCTCGATGCGTCGGTCCGGAACGATGATGTCCAAAGTGCGAAAAGTCTCACGGATACCCTTGAACGAAACCGTCATCTCGGCCATGAATTGTGTCGGAGTGCGATCCCAGACCCGCGTGCTGGCACACCAGGGCAAAAAGTCTGGATATCTTTCCACTTCGACCACCAGCGCGTACATCTGCTCCGGGGTGAACGGCACGGTTTCACTGATTCGAATTCGCGGCATGAATTGGCTCCGGAAAACCGGGACCCGAGTTGTGATTGAGAGAAGATTCCAATATGCTTGAACAATAAAGCGCCCGAGTTCAAGCCAGTGGAGGCCGGGGTACGGGACGGCACCCTTTTTTTTCCGCCATCCACTCGTGAGTATGACAATTCAGCAACCAGATGAAAAGGAATTTCCCGTTGTCGATCTTTTTTGCAGGCTGCCAGGTGATCCGATCATGGTGAAACGACGCGACTCGAAAGCTCCGGGGCAACCGGAATCCGACGCCCTGCGGGCCAATCTGGCCCTGACCGCCGTGAAACAGGTGGAGATCGATCCCCGGCAGAAACTGCTGCTGGAAGTGGTGCAGGGCTACGCCGGCATCCTCAAGGATCTGGAGCGGCTGCTGCTGGAACTCCATCACCCCTTTCGCAACTGGCTGCTGATCCTGCCGGAATTGCGGGGATTTGTTCTCAAGAACGCCTCCCGCTACACCCTGCATCCCCGTGGACCGGATTGCTTTTCCCTCTTTTGCGACCTTTTTCTCCAGGCCCTGAACGAAGTCACCAAGCCCCCATTGATGCGCATGGTGCTGGAGGGGCTCACCGCCTACCTGGACAAGCAGACCGCGCTGCTCGCCCCGGCCCGCATGCAGGAGTTCGCCCCGGCCATGAACCGGGTCTTCGCGGTGCTGGCCGACCTGTCCGGGGAGCGGCTGCTGCTGTTGGCCCAAAGCCATCATCCCATCAAGCGGACGGTGTCCATTCTGCTGCAACAGAGCACCCGTCCAGGTCACGCCTTTCTCCTCGACCCCGGCCCCATCTGCCATTTGGCGATCCGCTCCCTGCGCGCCACCTATCAACTGTGGCTGGATCAGAACGATCCGGAGTGGTACACCGTGCTGGGGCATCACGAGTGCGACGCCATCTCCCACAAGGCCCTGTACACCGCCCTGGACACCCTGGTCCTTTTGGCCAGGGAACCCCCGTCCGTCGCCCTTTTGACCCGCATCGCCGAGTTGCCCTCCTACCTGGACATCGTGCGGGGCTATCGGGAGGCGGCGGACGCCCTGGGACAGCTCCCCGCAGGGGAGATCACCTCGGACGTCAAGCGACTGGTGGAAGGCCGCAAACTGCGCTTTCTGTTTCACATCATGGAGACCGAGGGACTCTCCATGATCCACGAGGAGTGCCTGCGGGAGATCAACCGCGCCCTGGCCCATCTGGTGGAGCTGCAACAAAGTTTCGAGGAGTTGCAGGACTCCTTCTTGCAAACCTTTCTGTTCCTGAAGGCCAACGTGGTCAAATATCCCCACACCGCCCTGCAATGCATCGAGGCTTTGGGGGTGGAGGTGTTCAAGCGGGACAACAGCCGGCTGGTGGAGGCGTTTCTGGAGCAGGCGGTGCGTTTCGGCTTTCAATACCGCACGGTCACGGGGGTGAGCCACGAATGGCAACCCATCTGCAACCCGGCCCATCTGACCAACATCCGCATCTGGCTCAACCTGATCAATCTCAATCCCAAGTGGTGTTCGACCCTGCTCTCCGCCCTGATCATCAACCTCAAGCTCTCCGGCACCCTGATCCGGGACACGGACCTGTTCCAGAAGGAGGTGACCCGTCTGTTGAACGGGGATGTGGCCCCGGTGTTCAATCTGGTCAAGCAGTTCGCCCGGCTGCTGCCGGTCTACTACAACGAAATCGGCGCGGAAGGGGAGCTGAGGGATGTCTCCACCGAACTGGACGAGATCTCCAAGCGGCAGGACCGTCTGATCCATTTTCTGCGCAAGGCCTGCCATGTGGAGAGCACCAATCTCATGGTGGATCTGGTGCGGGAGATCCTCCAGTTCTGGCGCAGCGGGGAGAAAAGCGGACTCGCCGGGCTGGTTTCCGAAACCACGTTCGACGCCCTGCAATCCCGGAATCCCTGGTTCGACGGGGTCCATCGGGTGACCAGCCACCTGTTCCAGACACTGGGCGTCGAGGATCCGGCGGCACTGCTCACCCGCCCCCTGGAGGGGATTCGCACCCTGATCATGGAGGTGGACACCGCCCCTGCCAGCGAGCGGCAACGGGTTTATCTGCTGGTGCGCCTCTATCGTCTGCTGGACCACAAATACCACCCCAGCCGTCACGGGGTGTTGGCCATGATCAACAAGGCGGCGGAGGAAGGGATCGACGGCATGACCCGCCTGGCGGAGGTCCTGGAACTGCACGACGCCCCGGACGACCTCCGGTTGCACGCCCTGCTGGACGCCATGGAGTCCCTGATGAAGATCGTCATGTGCAAGGAGACCTTTCCGGCCATGGAGGAGATCTATCAAAAGCGCCACATCGCGGTGGACATCCCCTCGGTCTATGGCCGCTACCAGGAACGGAAGTTCGACGCCCTCTCCCTGGTCTTCCGGCTGGAGGATCTGGCCAACGTCCATCTGGAGCGTCTGGTGGAGCGGATTCCGGAGGGTTTCATCACCCGCGCGGCCTTCTTCCGGATCGACAAGTACCTGAAATTCTATCTCCGCGCCCTGGAGCTGGACGGGGTCTCCTCCCGACGCATGGAGAACCTGCGCGCGGTCCTGACCCGCTTTCTGGAACTCAACCAGTTCTCCTTCCGTCAGTATCTGGATATTTTTCGCAACTTCTCCGAGGGGGTCAAGGAGATCATCCACACCTATTACGTGATCCACCACCGGGAGAACCTGGCGGTGATCGTGCCCATGATCTCCGAACACGCCATGGTGCGCAAATACGCCGCCCTGAAGGATCACGACGGGGCCGCCACCCTGGAGCGCATCAGCGAGTCCTTCATGCGGGACCTGATCGCCGAGACCTTCGGGTTGCAAGCCTTCGACCGTTTCATTTCCCGCATTCTGCGCATCCTCTCCCGGCAGGAGGGCAACCTCCCCCCGGAGCTGATGGATAAATTGATGACCTACGACCCGGCGAAACTCTTCTGTCCGATTCATGCGTCCGACCCCCGTGTCCGGGATCTGATCCACCTGGGCAACAAGGGATTCAACCTGACGGAACTGGCGGCCATGGGACTGCCGGTGCCCGCCGGGGTGATCACCACCACGGAATTCTTCCGCTGCCGGGAGGTGGTGCACGCCTATCCCCTGGCCAACCAGGATTTCATGCAGCGGTTGCGGGAGCGGGTGGCGGCCATCGAGGAGGAGACCGGCCTGCGCTTCGGCTCGGAACACGCTCCGTTGCTGCTGTCGGTGCGCAGCGGGGCGTTGATCTCCATGCCGGGCATGATGCAGACCATCCACAACGTGGGCATCAACGAGGCCATCGTCCGTGGACTGGCGGAGTGGTCGGGGAATCCCTTTTTCGCCTGGGACAACTACCGCCGCTTCGTGCAATCCTGGAGCATGACCTTCGATGTCAACCGGGGGATCTTCACCGAGCTGATGCGCCGCACCAAGAGCCGCTTCGGGGTCAAGAAGAAACAGGAGTTCTCGGCAGAACAGATGGCCGATCTGGCGATGGAGTATCATCACGCGGCCCAGCGTCTCGGGATCCGCATCCCGGAGGATCCCTGGGAGCAGTTGTTGGCGGCCATCAACCAGGTGATGGACTCCTGGAACCTGCCCAAAGCCAAAGAGTACCGCCGGATCATGAACATCTCCGACGACTGGGGCACGGCGGTGGTGGTGCAGCGGATGGTCTATGGCAATCTGCACCGGCAGT
>JADGCR010000057.1 GCA_015228895.1 Magnetococcales bacterium | reverse complement strand
GCACCCGCACCCGCTGCCTCAATGGACGCATTCAAAGCCAACAAATTGGTCTGCTCCGCAATGCTCTTGATCACATCCACCACCTTGTGGATCTCCTGGCCCGATTCCATCAGCCTCTGCATGACATCCAGGGTGCGGGCCGCCTCCCGATTGGCATGATCCGAGGATTGATTGGCCAGCAGGCACCGTTCCCGGACTTCGCCCAGGGCGTTGGTCATGGCGTGCAACGCTCCGGCGACCCCTTCCACATTGCCGCTGGTCTGTTCGGCGGCGGTTTTGACTTCGGTCATGCGTTCGGTGGCCTGTCGGGCCGAGGAAACGATCTGGGTCAGATTGATGCTCGCCTGTTCGGCGGCGGCGGAGATGGTGTGGAGATTGGTGCTCGCCTCCTCGGCCGCCGAAGAGATGGTATTGAGGTTGTCGCTGGCCTGTTCGGCCTCCGAGGCGATCTGGGCGAGATTGCGACTGGAACGCTCCACCGCCCCGGCCACGTCGTTGGATTTGCCGGTGAGCAGCGTGGCGCTGGCGTTCATGGCCCCCGAAACCTGCGACAACTCGCGGGAGGCGTCGGAGAGGTGACCGGAACCTTCGTTCAACGAGGTGAAGATCCCCTTCAGAATGGCCACCATGCCCGACATCGCCATGAGCAGATGTCCCAATTCGTCGTTGCTGACCGCGCCGATCCGGGTGGTCAGATCCCCCCGGGCGATGCGATGCACCCCGTTGACCGCCTGATCCAGGGAGCGGGTGATGCGTCGCGCCAGCAGCAGGCCCAGCCCCACCATGAACGCGCCCACCAGCAGCGCCACGGTATAGACCAGAATCTGACTGTTGCGGCTGACCGTTTCCGACGCGCGGGTGATCTCCTCGTTGAGCCGATCCGCCGAGGTGGCGAGTTCCTCCAGTCCGGCGGTCATTTCATGTTGAACGGCCTCCATGGTCTTGCGGCCCGCTTCGATCTGCCGACCCAGCTCCAGGGTCTCCCTGGCCATGGTGAAAACCGCGTCGTCTCCTTCGGCCAGCAGGGCGACCAGGGTGGCGAACTCCTTGTCCAGCTGGACGGACAGGTCGCCGATTCCCGGATGGGCGTCACCCGCGGTCTCCTTCAACGCGGTGATGGATTGCCGTGCCAGGTCCACCGCGGGCTTGATCTGATTGGCCTGGATGCTGGTCAGCGCATCGGTGGTCTTCTCCAGGCGGATCTGGCGGCTCAGGATCGACAGGGTGTTCACGCTGGCAAGCACTGTCTGCGTCACCTGGGTGATGCGACCCGATCCTCCGGCGATCATCGTGGCGACCAGGCTTTTGAGTTCCGATTCGGAGCCACGGCTTTCCAGGGCGCGACGGGTCTGGCGTTTGCCACGCTCCAGGGAAAGGGCCACCTTGCCCTTGATCCCTTCCGCCAGAGTGGTCATCCGTTCCACGGTCTGATCCAGGGCAACGGTTTGGGATTTCATGCGCTGCTTGAGCTCCAGGTCTTTCCGGGTCTGCTCCAGCAGGCGCGCATCCTGTTCCAGAAACAGGCCATGGGCCTTTTGCAAGCCGGCCATGGTCTGTTCCAGCCCGGAGAGTGCGCGGGTGATGGTGTGCAGCCGCTCCAGTCCGGCGGCGAATCGCTGGTCCAGCCCGGTCCGGGGAGGCAGTTTGTCCAGGACATCCAGAGAGGAGGACTGCAGCACCCGTTCCTGCCGGTTGACATATTCCAGCAACAGGGTGCTCAACCGCCGCCCGGAGGACTCCAGCGGCAGAATCAGGTCCACCGCCCGATGTTGCAGAGCGGTCAGACGGATATTGGAGTAGGCGGCCGCCCCCGCCAGGACGATCGTGGTGATCACCCCCAGTGCGGTCCAGAGGATCAGCAGGCGTCGAATGGTCATGGCGCGGCTCCAGGAGGTGAACCGTTGGATGGACCCTTTGTCGGGGGTCCGGTCACCGGATCGGGAGGGGTTCATCGCAACTGGCTCCAGTCGAGGGGTTGAAACTCCCCCCGTTCCAGCCGCGTGGGCCACACCTTGTGGCTGGCCTGGTGATCGTCCTTGCTGAAATGGACCGGAACGCCGATGCCCAGATCAAAGTCGCGCAGATTTTCCAGGGCATCGACCAGGGCTTCCCGGTCCCCGGCGAGGTGGCCTGTCAGTCGGGAGAGGCGGACACCCTCCACCAGCAGGCGTGCGGCCAGAAACCCTTCCAGGGAGAGAAAATCGGCTTTGGCCTCCGGTTGATATCGTTTCATCGCCTCCCGATAGGCGTTCACGCCGGGCAGGCGATCGCTCAGCGAGGGGGTCACCTGGGTGACGATCACGCCTTCGCCCTCCGCGCCCAGAGCCTGGGCCAACGCGGCGCTGCCCACGAAGGAGACGTTCAGGTACAAAGCGTTGGGCAGATCCTTGCGCGCCTCGCGGATGAAGGCCGCGCAGGCCGGATAGGCACCCACCATGATGATGGCGCGAGGCTCGGTGTCAGCCGCCAGGATGGTGGCCAGTCCCCCTTCGATCTGGGTGGTGTTGCGGGTGTAACGACCATGGGCCAGGGTGTCGGTCCCGGTGAAGCCGCGATTTTTGAGCGCGGCCACCGCGCCCGCGTAGCCCGAATCCCCATAACCGTCGTTCTGGGTGAAAAAGGCGATCCCCTGCGGTTGGATGCCCGCGGCCAGCAGACCGTCCACCATGGCGGCGGTCTCCTCGGCGTAGCTGGCGCGATAGTTGAAAATGTGACGTTCCGGAGGGGTCTTGCGCAACAATCCGGCGCCGGTGACGGCCCCCATCAGGATGGTGCGGGTCTCGTTGGCAATCGGGGCCGAAACCACGGCGGTTGGTGTGCCCACGTTGCCGATGACCGCCAGCACCTTTTTCTCTTCGATCAGGTGGCGCATGTTGGTCGCCGCCCTGGCGGGTTCGTAGCCGTCGTCCAGGGCGACCAGTCGCAGGGTGTTCCCTTGGACCCCGCCCTTTTGGTTGATGTCGGCGAAACAGGCTTCCACCCCCAGTTTGGCGTTCTGGCCCAGGGCCACGGGACCGCTCTCCAGCGGGGTGGACATGCCGATGACGATCTCCGCGGACCGAAGCGCTCCCGACCAGATCAAGATCAGGGCAAGCAGCAGAAACCGGGTCTGGCGGGAGCGGTGGACTCTCATGTTCTGGCTCATCGGAAACAAGGGAACAAAGGATTCTTGAAACGACGGTGCAACATAACAGGCTTTCACCGAAATTGCAATTCTTGAAATCAGGCGCAGCGTGGGATGGGTACGGTTTTATGGATCCCGCGATCATCTATCAAAAGTTTTTATTGAAACGCTTTTTTAAAATCATATATTGATACAAAAAAATTGCAAACATGAAAAACAGGGCACGACAAGAAAATTGCATTTTGCGCCAACCCCCTTTACAATCCGGAAGTCACCATTCAACCCATCATCTTCAAGGATGGTCGCGATGCAAAGAAAGGAATCCCCTCTTTTATCGTGGAACCCATGGACCGCGACCCTCCTGCCTCTCCTGCTGATTCCACTGACACTCCTCGATCTCTTGATATCCAACGAAAGCAGCACTGCGCAAGCCCCCCTGTTGATCATGACGCTATGCGTGATCGTCGCCCCGTTCTCATTCAGGCGGTTCCATCTGGAAACGCGCCACGCCTTTGCCGGTCTGCAACGCGCCTTGGAGCCGCTGGAAGAACTGATGGAAAACGCCCCGGACGCCATTCTGAGCGTGGACCGTTCCGGAAAAATCACCTACATCAACAAACAGACCAGCACCTTGCTGGGTTACTCCAAAGATGAACTCATCGGCATGATGGTGGAAACGCTGATCCCGGAGGAACTCAACAAGAACCACGTCATGCACAGGACGCACTACTTCATCGACGCCAAAAGCCGACCCATGGGCGCGGGACGGGATTTGAGAATCCGGCGCAAGAATGGCAGCGAGGTGGCGGTGGAAATCCGGGTCAACCTGAAACGCAACGATAACCGCTCGGTGGTGGTGGTCATTCGCGACATCACCGTTCAGAAGGAGATGCGGGACCGCCTGATCTCCAGCGAACAGCGGCTTTCGTTGGCCATGCACGCGGCCTCCATGGGGATCTGGGATTGGAACGTCCAGACCGATGAGATGATCTGGGATGCCCGCATGTACGCAATGCATGGCATCTCTCCTCAACGTCCCGTCACCTATCGGGAGTGGCTCGACACCATCGCGATGGAGGACAGGAGCAGGGTGGAGCTCTCCTTGCAGCGCGCCATCGACAATCGCACCGAGGAGAACATCCAGTTTCGCATCGTGCTGCCGGATGGGACCATACGGCATCTGGATCAGGCCCAGGCGGTCCTGACCGGTCCCCATCACCATGTCGTCCGCGTGGTGGGGGTCAACCGGGACATCACGGAACGCAAGGCCATCGAGGAGTCGTTGCGGCAGGCCAAGCAGGTCGCCGAGCGTTCCAACCGGACCAAACGCGACTTTCTGGCCAACATGAGCCACGAAATCCGCACCCCCCTGAACTCCATCATCGGCATGTCCCACCTCTGCCTGGGCACGAATCTGCAACCCAGACAGCGGGAGTATCTCAAACAGGTGCACCGCTCCTCCAGGGTTCTGTTGGAAATCATCAACGACATCCTGGATTTCTCCAAAATCGAGGCGGGCCAGTTGCAAATGGAGTCCATCCCCTTCCGTCTGGATGACGTGATAGAGAATGTGCGCAATTTCGCCGCGTTGCAGGCGCAGGAAAAAGGGCTGGAGCTGCTGCTGGACATCCATGCCGACATGCCGCGCACCCTCATCGGGGATCCATTGCGCTTTGGCCAGGTCCTGTTGAATCTGGTGAGCAACGCCGTCAAATTCACCGACCGGGGAGAGATCGACGTGCATATCGCCCCCGTGCGCCGGTCCGGTCTCCAGGTGGAGGTGGAGGTCAAGGTGCGGGATACGGGGATCGGTCTGACGCGCAAACAGTGTGACCGACTGTTTCAATCGTTTTCCCAGGCCGACTCATCCACCACCAGAAAACATGGCGGCACCGGCTTGGGGCTGGCCATCAGCAAACAACTGGTCCAGATGATGGGGGGGACCATCCAGGTGGAGAGCCGCATCGGTCATGGCAGCACCTTCACCTTCACGGCGACTCTTGGCCGGATGGCGGAGGCGGAACCGGACCTGCGCGCCACCATCCCGGAGAATGTGAGACATCTCAACATCCTGGTGGTGGACGACGCGCCCCACGCCCGGGAGATTCTGACCGGCATACTCACCGCCTTTGACTTCCGGGTGACGTGTGTGGCCTCAGGCGCGGAGGCCCTGCGCGCGCTCCGCGACGCGCCCGCGGGGGAGCCGTTCCAACTGGTGTTGCTGGAGTGGCGTCTGCCCGACATGGAGGGGATCGAGTTGTCCCGAAAAATGCGTCAGGCCGGCCGGTCAGGCAACCTGCCGATCGTCCTGATGGTCACGGCCTTTGTCACCTCCTTTGGCAATGAGGATCTGCTCAAGGAGTCCGAGGAGGTTGGAATCACGACCTTCATCATCAAGCCGGTCACGCCCTGGACCCTTCTGGAAACCATTCTGTGCGCCTGTCAGGTCTGTGGCGGCATGCAGGAACGGGTTCCCCCCCCGCAAGACTGGACGATCAAACCGTTGCAACCCATCCAGGGGGCGAAACTGCTGCTGGTCGAAGACAACCGGATCAACCAGCAGGTCGCCACGGAGTTGCTGGAGTCCAACGGTCTGTTCGTGACTCTGGCCAGCAACGGCCTGGAGGCGCTGGATTGGCTGGACCGAAGGTCGTTTGATCTGGTGCTGATGGATGTGCAGATGCCCAAAATGGATGGGTATGCGGTGGCACGGGAGATGCGCCGTGATCCCCGTTGGCACAATCTGCCCATTCTGGCCATGACCGCCCAGGCCATGGACGGGGACCGGGAACGCTGCCTGGAAGCGGGCCTGAACGACCATGTGGCCAAACCCATCGATCGCGAACGTCTCTTCGCGGCGCTTCGGCGATGGGTAAAGGCCGGCGGGACGCCCCCGCCGGGGGAAGGGATCGCGACGCTCCCGGTTCTCCCGTCCGCTCCCCGGGCGCCGGAGGGGGTGGACATGGCCACCGCCCTGAACCGTCTGGGGGGCAATCAGCGGTTGCTGCACACCCTGTTGCTGGAGTTCCATCGGGATTACCGGGACGCGGCCCGCAGGCTGCGGGCCTGTCTGGCGGGCAAACGGGCGGATGATCAGGAGGAGGCCAGCCGTTACCTCCATGCGGTCAAGGGGTTGTCCGGCAATCTGGGCATCGCTGCCCTCTACGAGAGCGCCCTGGCCCTGGAACGGAAGATCAAGCTCAACGATCGAGAGGTTCTCCCGGCTCTGCTGGACCATTTCGAAGCCGCTCTGGAGCGGGCGTTGACCGCCATCGCCACCCTGGCACCTCCCGGCGGGGAGGAGCCGTCAGGGGAGGCGGAGGTGGCGGCAACCCGCGTCGGCACGCCCGCCGAAGTCGCCGCCCTGATCGGAACCCTGGATGACCTGCTGTCGAGAAACGACGCGGCGGCGGAAGAGTCCCTGGCCCCCCTCCGGGCCGCCCTTGCCGGTGCCGGTGTGGGGGAGGAACTGGATGCGCTGCGGGAAAGCGTTGACATGTATGCCTTTTCAGAGGCGCGGGAACAGTTGCGACGCCTGGCCGCACGACTGCGGCCCTCTTAGACCCGCCCCGGTGAAGATTATTGTCACAAATGTGTGAATTTTTTTTGACATTGCGCGCAAGAACCGGCTAAAGTCTCTCGGAGCCTTTTGGGCGGGACCGGAAGGTCTATTTTATATTTCAAAAACAGGGTATGCGAACCAGAACCTTGGGCACACCGCGTTGGGGAGGAGCAGTATGAAGAGCCATGACCTGATCATCGTCGGAGCCGGTCTAGCCGGGATGCGGGCCGCGCTGGAAGGCGTCAAGGCGGGCATCGATGTGGCCATCGTCACCAAGATCCACCCCTTGAGGAGCCACTCCTGCGCCGCCCAGGGGGGGGTGAACGGCGCCCTCGATCCCCAGGACTCCCGCGACTCCCACTCCTACGACACGGTCAAGGGCGCGGACTACATCGGGGACGAGGACGCCATCGAACTGATGTGCCACGAGGCCCCGGAAGCCATCCTGGAGATGGACCGCATGGGCACGCCCTTCTCCCGCGTGGAGGGTGGGTTGATCGCCCAGCGCGCCTTTGGCGGGGCCAGTTTCAATCGCACCTGCTACGCCGCGGACCGCACCGGACAGGTGATGCTCCACACCCTCTGGGAACAACTGGTCAAGGCCAGGGTGCAGGTCTACGAAGAGTGCACCGTGATGCGTCTGGTGACCGACGCCGCCAAACAGGTGGCCGGGGTGGTGGTCTACGACATCAAGACCGGAGCGCTCTTCCCCCTGCGGGGCAAGGCGGTGCTCATGGCCACCGGGGGCTATGGCCGGGTGTTCCTCTCCAACACCAACGCCACCACCAACACCGGGGACGGCATGGCCCTGGCCCTGCGCGCCGGCGCGCCTCTGGCCGACATGGAATTCGTCCAGTTCCATCCCACCGGGTTGTTGACCTCCGGGGTGCTGGTCACCGAAGGGGCGCGGGGCGAGGGGGGCTACCTGATCAACATCCACGGGGAGCGCTTCATGGGCAAATACGCCCCCAACAAACTGGAACTGGCCTCCAGGGATGTGGTCTCCCGCGCCGAGCAGACCGAAATCATCGAGGGTCGCGGCAGAAATGGGGCGGTCTTTCTCGATTTGCGCCATCTGGGCGCGGAAAAGATCCTGGAACGTCTTCCCCAGATCCGGCAACTCGCCATCGATCTGGAAGGGGTGGACGCCATTCACGAACCCATTCCCATCCGGCCCACGGCCCATTATTCCATGGGTGGCATCCGCACCGACAAGTTCGGAGCCTCCCCGCTGGAGGGACTCTTCGCCGCGGGCGAGGCGGCCTGCGTCTCGGTGCATGGGGCCAACCGTCTGGGGGGCAACTCCCTTTTGGACACCATCGTCTTCGGCAAGATCACGGGTCGGCATTGCAGCGACTGGGTCAAGGAGCGCGCCCTGCGGGAGTTCGCCCCCTCCGAGGTGGACGCCGTGCAGACCGCCCTGGACGCGCTGAGAAACCGTCCGGACGCGGGTGTCCGACCCTACGCCCTGCACCATCGCATGGCGGAAGCCATGAATCTCCATTGCGGGGTCTTCCGCACCCCGGAAAGCATGCAGGAAGGGGTGGATCAACTGCCCCAGCTGCGCGAGGACTACCAGAAGATCCATCTGGACGACCGCTCGAAAGAGTTCAACATCGATCTGGTGCGGGCCGTGGAGTTGGGCCATCTCATCGACCTCTCCGAGTGCATCATGCGGGGGGCCGTCGCCCGACAGGAGTCCCGTGGCGCCCATTCCCGCACCGACTTCCCCGACCGGGATGACGCGCACTGGCGGAAACACACCCTGAGTCTCTGGGACGAGGAGAGGCGGCAGGTGGTGCTCGCCTACGAGGAGGTGCGCACGGTGGGCAAAGAGGAATACACCCCCAAGGTGCGCAGCTATTGAGACCGGATGAGGGTCCGGGCCGGTCGGAGAGTTTGCAAAAAAATACCCACGGGAGACGGAGATGCCTGTCAAGACCTATACCATTCGCATCCAACGCAACCGGAAAACCCCTGACGGACGGCTGGAAAGCCACTGGCAGGAGTATCCGGTCAAGGCCACGGAAACCACCACCATTCTGACCATCCTGGAAGAGATCAAGGGAGAACAGGATGGCACCCTGACCTTCCGGCAATCCTGCCGGTCCGCGATCTGCGGTTCCTGCGCCATGAAAATCGGTGGCCGCACCCGTCTGGCCTGCAAGACCCATGTGGGCGCCGTGGCCACGGATGGCCTGGTGGAGATCTCCCCCCAGGCCAATCAGCCGCTCCTCAAGGATCTGGCGATCGACATCCGGCCCTTCTTCGAGCGCATCCACAAAATCAATCCCTATCTGGCCGAAGGGCCGGAGACCGACGCGGTGGCGGAGAGTTCCGCCTATGATCAGGTCAACCACGTCACTCAGTGCATCATGTGCGGCAGTTGTTATTCCGATTGCGTCATGGCCGAGGTGAGCGGGGAGTTCATCGGACCCGCCGCCCTGGCCAAGGCGTTCCGGTTCGTCTCCGATCCCCGCGAGGGACAGAAGACCAGGCGGTTGCGGCAACTCGCCGAACCCCACATGATGTGGTCCTGCGCCCGTTGCGCCATGTGCGTGGAGACCTGCCCCAAGGATGTCAAACCCATGGAGGCCATTGTCAAACTCCGTACCCGTGGCATTGCCAAGGGGTTCAACGAGGGGCCGGGCCCCAAACACGCCCTGGCCTTCCACGGAGACATCCAGCAGTCCGGCAGTCTCAACGAATTCACCCTGATGATGCGCACCGTGGGCATCATGGGCACCCTGGAGGAGCTGGGAACCGCCTTCCACCTGTTGAAAAAGGGCAAGATCCCGTCCCTGTTCCCCCACAAGTCCGCAGGTTTGGCGGAGTTGGCCAAGATCTATGAGATCCTGGAAGAACACCCGTTGGATGTGGAAACCAAGGCCAAAGAGGTGGTCCCCGAATAGGGGAGCGCCATTAGGAGGAGTCGCGCATGTCTTACCAATTCGCCTACTATCCCGGTTGTGCCGCCAAACAGGTCCAGAAGGAGGCCGACGACGCGGCCCGCGCCGTGGCGCGAGAACTGGGCATCACCCTCCACGACATGCCCCGCGCCACCTGTTGCGGCGCGGTCAGTCTGCGTGAGACCAAACCGGCCTTCTCTTTGGCCGTGGCCGCCCGCATCCTCTCCGAGGCCGAGGAGAGCGGGCGTCATCTGGTCACGATCTGCAACACCTGCCTGCAAACCCTGACCCACGCCAATCACCGTTTCAAGAACGAACCGGAACTGCTCGACAAGATCAATCATGTGATCATCCAGGCCGGGGTGCGACCCTACAAGGCCACCATCAACGTCTATCACCTCTTGTGGGTGATCACCGATCAACTGGACCCGAAAGCGGTCAAGGCCAAGGTGGTCAAACCCCTGAACGGCTTGCGCGTGGCCCCCTTCTACGGCTGTCACAACCTCCGTCCCGAAGAGATCTTCGACGCCAAGGCCGGCGAGAAGGCGGATCATCTGGATCGTCTCATCACCCTGCTGGGGGGCCATCCCGTGGCCTACGACGGCCACGACAAGTGCTGTGGTTTCCACATCATGCTCTCCGACAAGGTGGAGATGCGCACCATGGTGGCCAAAAATTGCATGAACGCCAAAAACGCCGGGGCGGAGCTGATGATCACCCCATGCACCCTGTGCGACATGTCGATGGGATCGTTCCAGAAACCGGCGGAAAAGGTGGCGGGCAAGGTGATCGAACTGCCGGAAATGAATTTCGCCCAACTGATCGCCGTGGCCTTCGGGCTGGATGAACAGGCGGCGGGCCTGGATCATCTGCATGTCAGCCCCCACGCGGTGCTGGCCAGACAGGGGATTCGCTGAATTTCGCCACCCCTTCCGCCAGCCCGTTGAACCGAATCTCCCCAGACCTGCTGCAATCCGGGGTCTGCCTGTGGGTGGATTTCCCGGAATGGGGGGCGCCGCTTTTTTTCTCCCGTCCCCTGGAAATCCTGGTGGCGCACCACCCCGGCGCGGTCCGTCAGACGCTCCGGGACGCCGAGGCCGCGGCCCGCGCCGGACGGTGGGTGGGGGGATTCCTCTCCTACGAGGCCGCCGCCGCCTTCGACGGGCCGGTTGTCCCCCCCGCGGCCGATGGCGTGCCCCTGGCCTGGTTCGCCCTGTTCGATCCCCCCCGCGAGGCGACCTATCCGGCGCTGGCGTCAGGCCCCCTCTCGTCCTGCTCCCCTCCGGTTCCCGCCATTTCCAATCTTCGTTATCGACAGGATCTGGCAGCCATCGCCACGGCGATCGGCGCCGGAGAGAGCTATCAGGTCAACTACACCATTCCCACCCATCTGGCTCCAGGGGTGGATCCCGCGACCCTGTTCTTGCGCCTGCAAAGCGCCCATCGTTTTCCCCGCGCCCTGTGGATGCGCACCCCGGAGTGGGCGGTGGCCTCCCTGTCGCCGGAGACCTTTCTGCAAAAGCAGGGCAATCTGCTCGCCACGGCCCCCATCAAGGGGACCCGCCCCAGAGGGGGGGATCCGGAGCGGGACCAGGCCCTGGGGGCGGAGCTGGAGGCCGCGGAAAAGGATCGGGCGGAACATGTCATGATCGTGGACATGGCCCGCAACGACCTGGGCCGGATCTGCCGGACCGGCAGCGTGGGGGTCGCCCCGTTTCTGGCCCGCCGACACTTTTCCACCGTGCACCATCTGGAGTCGTGGGTGCATGGAGAGGCGCGTCCCGGCGTGGGTCTGGAGGAGGCGA
>JADGCR010000056.1 GCA_015228895.1 Magnetococcales bacterium | reverse complement strand
CCAGGTATTCAGGAAGATCTGCTGCGGGAATCTTCCGGGATGCGTGCCGGCATGGACTCGGAATCACCAGGTATTCAGGAAGATCTGCTGCGGGAATCTTCCGGGATGCGTGCCGGCATGGCCTCGAAATTCATCACCGGCGCGGTCGCCAGTCATCAGTTCCCCCCGGACGATCTCCCGGAACTGGCCTTCGCCGGTCGCTCCAATGTGGGGAAGTCCTCGTTGCTCAACCGGTTGCTCAACCGGCGCAATCTGGCCAAGGTGAGCCGCACTCCGGGACGGACGCGGGAGATCAATTTCTTCGCGGTGGGGGAACGGGGCCGCTTCGTGGATCTCCCCGGCTACGGTTTCGCCGAGGTGGGGCGCGGGCATCGCTCGGTCTGGGATCAGGTCGCCAACGCCTATTTTTCCCAACGCCGCAACCTGCGGGCGGTGATTCTGCTGTTGGATCTGCGCCGGGGGCTCACCGAGGCCGATCAGGAGGTGGTCGCCTTCCTGGAGGCGCGGGGCATCGGTTTTGTTCCGGTGGCCACCAAAATCGACAAACTCAATTCCAATCCCAAACGTCAGGCCCTGCTGACCCTGGCGGACGGCTTGCGGCGGACCACCCGTCTGGCCATGACGCCTCCGCTGCCGGTCTCCTCCCTCAAGGGGGATGGCATCGGGGCGTTGTGGCAACAGCTGGAACAGATTCTCCGGTAATGGATCGGTCGGCCACGCGAGACAACTCAAGATGCGCGGAACTCCTGATAGATCCGGTTGCAACACCGTTCCAGCTGGGGGTAGTGGCGGGGTCGCTTGTGGCTGGCCCACCTCCATACCCCGGGTGAAAAGGCGTAGGTGTAATCCCGTTTGCTCTCCGCGTCCCTGGGCCACGAGAACGGGGTGATGACGTACAACCATCGGTCCCGGGGGGTATAGGCGATCCAGGCCGGTCCGCTTTTGGTGCGCACCCTGGCGAAACAAGCGGGGCTTTGCTTGCGGGCCGCGTGGCATACCACCGCCCGCGACAGGGTGTCGAAGGTGTTGACCACCTTTTTGTTCTCCATCTCCCGCGCCAGGTGCGGGCAGAGGCGCCGGGCGTCCAGGCGGGAGAATTGCGCCCGTTTCTTCTGGAAATTGTCGCAGGTGCACAGCATATGGTACAGATTGAGTTCGTATTCCACGCCACGGACGCTCTGACTGGGCACCGTGCAGGTCTGATCCCACACCCTGCCGATCTCCGGCAACGGGAATCCCCGGCAGATCTCTCCATCCAGCAAACAGTGGCTTTTGGTGGCCTGATGGAGCGCCAGCATGAGGGCCGCGGCCAGAAAACAGCCCCAGGCGATCCACCACCATACGATATTTTCCATGTCTGCTCCATGCGCGCTCCGGCGGAATGTCCCGTCTCCCAAGGGGTTCGTCGCAGCATAGCACCGATTCGCGGTATTGCCCACACCGTTTTTTTCTCCGCGCAGCGGAAATCCCTTTGCCTTCTGCCGGTGAACGACGTATTCAACAGAATGACGGATGCAATAATGACCACTTATGCTATGAACTGATCCGGCTTATGTCGCACACCTCCCCCATGCCACCGGCGCAGGATGCGCGCCTGTATCATCTGGACGAGATCCAGGACCGTCAGGCGTTGGCCTGTCACATGGAAGTCGTCCAGGACGTTCCCAACGGCTATGGCGGGTATATCATCCGCGCGGGGGAGTTGATCACGCCGACCGTCTACCAGGCGCTGTTGCAGCTTTACGAAAACGGGGTGCTGCACTCCATCCGCGCCCGGACCGGAAGCGCCCGATTCCTGGAGAGCGCCGCCTCGATCCAGCAGCAGGTGCTCCACCTGGTGGAGAGTGTGGTCAGGGAGACCAACCGCACGGTGGGGGATCTGGCGGCGGGTCTCAAGAGCAGCACCGAGTTTCAGCATTTCAGGACGGTCCTCCTCAACAACATGCAGGAGAGTTACCGCCTGTTCAATCCCATGTCCATCACCCGGTTGAAGGAGTTGCAGCAGCACCATCCGGGGAGCGGCAACCACAGCGTCATCTCCGGTTTCAACGCAATGATCCTGTGCCGCGCCAGGCGTTTGCCGGAAATGGAGGTCATCCGGCGGGTGATGGCGGTCATGCAGCACGACATCGGCAAGATCAGGATTCCCCTCGGCACCCTCACCTGGCCCGGGGCGTTGTCCCAGACCCAGTGGCAGGAGATGCAACTGCACACGCTGCTGGGCTTTCAACTGCTCCATGAGCAGGGGGAGGAGGAGATCGGCCTGCCCGCCCTGACGGCTCTGCTGCATCACGAGTGGTACGCCGGTGTTCCCGGCAAGGGATATGGGGGGTTGACCACCTTCCGGGCCTATCTGAAAAACGAAATGAACATCGACATGGATCGGGTGTTGGACTCCCTGGACCGGGACAGTCTGGAGACCCTCCATCAAAGCGCCATCGTGGACATGGTGGCCGCCCTGGAAGAGGTGCGTTCCTACAAAAAACGGATCGGGCCATTCAAGGTGCTGGTGATCATGGTGAACGACGCCCGCATGGGCCATTTCAATCCGGAGCATTTTCAGCTTTGGTATCACACCTACCGGCGGGACAACCACATTCTGCTGCCCAAGGGGTTGTGCGTGGCCGTGCCCAGGGAGATCGAAAAACGGGAGTACGGCGCCCCGGAATGGGTCAAGCTCCCCTTTCCCCGCCGCATGCTGACCCTGGAGGAGTTGGAAACCATCGACATCCCCCGCGAGCTGCTGGGCTGGAAGGAGAGGGAACGCATCCGGCGTCAGGGTGGTCTCCTGGTGCGGGATGTCGAGAAACTCATCGAGCAGAAGGGTCTGCCCGTCAACCTGGAGGAGCGGATCAGCCGGCACGGCATCTCCGTGATCAAGAAACAGGCCCTCGTCGAGGAACAGCACCTCAAGCTGGAGGTGGTGCTCTCCTGGGTCACCTACGAGGAGCTGGAACGGGCCGAACTGCTCTACTGGATCGGTCTGAAGGGTTTTTCGGTGGATTTCATCAAAAGCAATCATGGGATTCTGTTCGAGAATCTGGTCAGCCGGGGAGGGGAGAGCCAGATCGTCAAGAAACTGGAGGCATGCCAGATCCAGTGGCGCAGAAAGGTGCATATCAAACTGCCCGCGTTTGAATACCGTCTCTCTCTGGCGGATCTGGAGAGGCTGGAGCTGCATCACCACCTGCAACGGCTCCATTTCGTACCCAAGAAATATGGCGTCCGGGTCGATTATCTGGCCAAACTGGGCATCACCATGCAGGACAGGCATCTGGAAATGCTCGGACTCAGGCCGGGCATCCGGATCAACTACAACCCGGAACTGCTGGCCCTGCTGGGCATCGAAACCGAATCCATGGTCTTTTTCGACATGCTGGTGGTCGAGGAGATCGACCGGACAGCCCGCGCCAAGGTGGCCTTTCTGCGGGAGGGGGACGCGTGGTATGAGATGAAAAAGACACGGGACGGGCAGTTGGATCATCTCCAGGATTATCTGGTGAACAAGATCGGCGTGGTCGAGATGGATTTCACCGACGCCATCGACTTGCCGGACCTGTCGAACCTCCGCATGGGGGCGCACTGGCGCGGATCGCATCCCGCCAGAGAGGCGCAGGGATAGAAGGATCGCGTGTCCATACCCCCTTGAAGCCGCATCGCACAAAAACCGGAGTTGACCTTTCTTCCGCATCTTTACTTGGAGCGTGCCGGCGGCCGGCCGGGTCGGATGGCGTTTTGGGCAGGGACACGTTTTGCATTGACTTTTCGCCAGAAGGTCTTCATCGTTGATCCGGATCTTGATCCATACACTGCGATAGATATCAAGGGGAATCAAATCACATGAAAAAAATCGATACCTTGGAAAAGGGCGACATTTTTAAGCTGCCGGTCGATCAGGCCCATCCAACCCAGTTCGCGGTGGGGATGGTCGCGGTGGATTGCAAGAAACGCGAAATGGAAAAAGCCCACGCCTCCGGCAAGTTGGAGGAGATCCTGTGCCAGGAGGGCCATTTGGTTCCGGTGGTCGTCGGACCGGAGAACGTTCTCTATCTGACCGATCACCATCACCTGTCATCCGCAATCTGGCGGGCTGATCTCCCCGGCGAGGCCAAATGGGTCTATGCCTATATTTATGAAGATTGGCGTGAGAAACCACGCGATCGCTTCTGGAACGAGATGATCGAAAACAATCTGGCTTGGCTCTACGACGACAAAGGGGATGGACCGCTTAATCCGCGCATGTTGCCCGGGCACATCGGCGAGCTGCTGAACGATCCCTACCGCACCCTTTCGCGCTGGCTGCGTGACTGCGGATGCTACACCAAGGATGTTCTCAAGGAGCGGAAAAATCCCATTTGTACCCAGGACAAATTCCTGCCCGCAGGGCATGCCAAAGCCTTCTTCATCGAGTTCCGTTGGGCCAACTTCCTGCGTCAGAACGTCAAACTGGAGATGGCGCATGAAGATTTTTCCCGCACGTGCGCGGCCATGCCTTACTCTTCCCTCTATCTGGTCAATGAAGCGACGGCCTTGAAAAACGCCTTGAACATCGTGGTGGACCTCATTGGCTGTCACGCCCTCAATACCGTCAACTACGACAACCATGGGTGCCTCATCAAGTCATGAACACAAGACCCCTGCAATCGTTACCGGGTCTGCTTCTGGGCATGGGAGTCTTGTGCGCCGCGCCTGTCGGCCTGGCGGAAGAACGGTGCCGCGTCGGTTTCGATGTCGGTTCCTCGGGAGTGCGGGTGGGGTCGCCGGATTCGGACAGGACCGCCAGAATCAAAGTGGATTATTTGGGGGATGTGTGGTCAGACAACCGCATCAATCTCTCCAATGAGGACTCCATCGCCGCCTTCAGGAATCTGCCCGTTGAAATCGGCAAAAGCGGCTGTCTGAGCGTGGCGGGGGGCTATTCCGCCTGGCGCTACGCCATGGAAAAGGGCAATCCGGCCGATGTGGCGGCCACCCTGGCCACCTTCCAGGAACGCAGCGGGGTCTATTTTTTCGTGATTCCCCAAGAGGTCGAAGGATCTTACGGCCACTTCGCCGCCAAACAACTCCTGGGAGAGGGATTGCGCACCCCGTTCATTCTCGATATCGGTGGAGGCAGCTTGCAAATCGCCGGTCAACAGGATGGCTGGGGTGCCCCACTGGGGCAGAAATCCTGGCGCAAACTCTTCTGTGAACAGGCAAAGCAGGCCAGCGATCCGGACTGCGCTCCCAATCCGGTAGGAAAGGGGGCCATGGAACGGGCCGCGGTGATTCTGGCTCCCCTTGTGGCCGAGGCCAGGGCGAAACTGGGCGGTGGTATTGGCGTCACCGCGGTCAGTTCCATGGTGGTGAAGGAGATTTTTCCCATTTTGCGCCAACTGGCCTCCGATAACCGGGAGATCCGCGCCGGGGTGCATGAAAGCGGCTTCACCCGCCAGGCGCTGGCCGCCGCCATCCGCCTGCTGGCCGAACAGGATGACGCCCGCATCCTCCAGACCCTGAACGCTTGTCGCGGGTCGGACGGGCAGCCGATTTGCAATGACCACTTCGTGGCCAACTTCGTTTCCGATATGCTGTTGCTGCACACCTTGTTGGATGGACTGGCCATCGACCGGATCCAGGTCGGCGCGGCCGACATCACCAACATACCCGGAATCCTGGCCGATACCAGACCCGTGACCTGGAGCAACCATTATCCTTGCTATCTGAATCGGTTGCAATCCATTGGCGTTCAGGCGTTTTCAAGCGATCCGACAACCTGCCAGACGACCCCGTGATCCATCCCGGTCCATCACCAAGACCTTTCAAGGCGCTTTTTTGACCAACTCCGCAGCGATCCAGCGCTTGTTGTCCAACAGCAACCACGCTTTGTCCTCGCTGATCCCGACCACGGTGACCCGCCTGCCCGCCGGCAAGATCTGGCAGGTCCGCGACCGAAGAGCTGGTTTGGCACGCAAGCGGGATTGGTTGAGCAGAATCGCCTCATAGGATTGAAACGATTCATGCGCGGATTGAAACGATTCAGTCCGGGGCGCGACGGTCTGCTCATGCGCGGATTGAAACGATTCAGTCCGGGGCGCGACGGTCTGCTCTGTCGTCCTCTTTTTCGTGGAGAGCATTTTCTTCGCGACCCAGCCGTGATCGGCCAGGTCGTACCAGGCGCCATCCCGGGTTCGCTCCGAGACGCGCGCGACCGTGCCCGCCCGCACCACCCCGAGCACCCTGGAGCGCATGGTCGGCTGGTCGCGGAATCTGGTATCCCGGATCACGGTGACCTCCTCCTCCGGTTCCACCGCTTCATCGTCAGCACGCGCCACAGAGGGGCGTGGCTCATCATCCACCAACGGAGCCGTGGCCGCTACCGCGGCGGGCGCGGTCCGGGTGGGAGACTCCTGGCGAGGAACATTGACCACCGCGGGCGTGACGTAGCGCGCGCCGCTTTGCAGAGCGTCCGGCTCCAACACCCCCATGATCTTGAGCAGGGTGAACTGGGCGATGGTCACATCCGACCTGGCTGCCAGCGCATCGCTCTGGGCGTTGATCAGCCCCGTCTCGCCAGACAGGATGTCGATCAGGGAACGCGCTCCCTGCTGACGCTCCTCCCTGGCCAGACTCAGGAACTCGACGGCGATGCGGGCCTGATTCGCCAGAAAATCGGCATTCTCCAGGACGGTTTTCAACGACTCCCAACTGTTGCGCGCCTGCTCTTCCACCTGATTGCGCGTCTCCTGCAAGCGGTTTTCCATGGCGGCGATCCCTTCCTGCGCTTCATGCAGGGCGTGCAGCGGGGCCAGGCCGAGGTTCATGGGATAGTTGAACTCCACCCGCGCCACCACCTCCTGCTGACTCCCTTCGACGCCATCCGTGTTGTCCTTGTACTTTTTTTCAACGACCGCCCCGATACGAGGCGCCAGTTCTGCGCCAACCACTCTTTTCTTCTCCACTTGACTGAGAGTCAAGTGGACCTTGGCAAGCTGAATCTGAGGGTTGCTGCCGAAGGTCTCCTCCAGCACCTTTTCCAACGAGGGGGGGAGGCGCTCCGCGGGGTTGTTCAGGTCGTACATCTGCCCGGAGGGGGCCGGGTCCTGCGCGAAAAGAGCGCGATACCGGTTGACCGCCATGTTCAACCCTCCCTTGACCCTGGCCAGACGCGCCTGCGCGCCGGCGAGCTGGCTTTTGGCCTGCAAGGCATCGGTGAGCAGACCGCCGCCCACCTCCACGCGACTCTCCTCCAGCCCGGTCTGGGCGCGGATGTTGGCCACCGACTGCTCGGCCAAAGCCAACAGACGATGGTTGCGCAACAGGTTGACGCAGGCCGTGGCCGCATCCAGCAACAGTTCTCCGCGTTGGGCGTGCAGCTGCCACTCCGCTTGCATCAATCCCAGTTTGGCCTTGGCGACCTCAGCGTTCATCTTGCCGAAATCCCACAACAACTGATTCAGGCTCATGGTCAGGGTGCGCACGGTCAGATCGGTGGTCGTTCCCCCGCGCGCCGGCTTGCGGGACTCCCTGCCCATGGTGCCATGGGTCCGCAAATCGGGATACCACCCTCCCTGGACACGGGCGGCTTTGGCCCTGGCCACATCCATATCCCGCATGGCCGCGTTCAAGCGCGGATGCCGATCCAGCATCCGCTCCGTCACCACGCGACAATCCTCCGCATGCACCGGGAAGCCATGACCGAACACCCAGACCAACAAAAGAGCGCCAACGGCGCCCCGATGACCTTTGGCGACCCTGTTTCCGCCCGCTTTCCCGCCCAGCGCTCCCATACGGCTCATCTCTCCTGAAAAGTGGCGTGCCATGAACGCATCCATGGCGTCATGATATATTCCAAAACCGTCCGGCTCCCGATCAGGATCTGACATACCACCTGCACACCGGGATAGAGCCCGTAGCCACGCCCCATCCGTTCAAAACGATTCTGCTCCGTGACGATGCGGATCCGGTAATAAGTCTTCTCCTCGGCGATGACCAGGGCGTCGGGACTGATGCTCTCCACCTTCCCGGCGAGACGTCCGAACAGGATCGCGTCCTGGGAGTTGAGGGAGACCCAAACCGACTGCCCCACATGCACATGCCCGATATCCTGCACCGGGAGTTTGGCGTCGATGACCAGCTGGTCCTCCGCCGGCACGATATCCATCACAGTCTGTCCCGCTCCGATGACCCCGCCCTCTGTGGAAATGGCGACACTTTTGACGATGCCATCCACCGGGGAACGCACGATGGTCAGATCCTGGGCGTGTTGAAATTTCTTCAGCCGCTGATCAAGCTCATCCCTGGATTGGCGTGCCAGGCTCAGCTCCTTGCGCGCCGATTCGACAAAATTGACCCGCAACGAATCAGCCCGCTCCCTGGCCTCCTTGAGCGCCGCCTCAATACGTGGTTGAGCCGCCTTGTCCGAGGCGAGCTGCCCCTCGATCACCTGCTGTTGGCGGATCAGATCCAAATGGGTCATTCGGGTGGTCAGATTGCGTTCCACCATCTTGCTGCTGATCGACACCTGGTCCATGACCGTGGCCAGAATTTTTCGATTGTTCTCAAGGCGGGTCCGGTTTTCCACCAGTTCCTGTTCCCGCTGGGTGATCAGACTCTTCAAGGTCTGCCACTCATGGGTAAAGCGTTGGCGGCGGGTGGCAAAGGTCTCGCGTTCTGTCTGGGCCAGGGCGGGGTCGCCTTTCAGCACCTCCGGATCGAAAACCGGTTGCTCCCGCCACTCCACTTCAGCCAGCAACCGCCCTGTCTCCGCCAGCAATCCCAACCGGCGTTTTTGCAACTCGTCCACATCCGCCCCGGAGCGCACCGGGTCCATCTTCAGCAATGGCTGATTCCGGTTCACCTTCTCCCCTTCACGCACCAGGATTTCCTGGACAATGCCCCCCTCCAGATGTTGAATGGCCTTGATCCGCGAACTGGGCATCACCACCCCCAGGGCCTGCGTGGAGATGTCCAGTGGGGAGTTGGCCGCCCATGCGCCGAGCAGGCCGAAAAAGAGAACACTCAAATAGAGCAGACGGTGGGTGGTCGGAATCCTCATGCATCCGCACCCGCCTGCGCACCCAGGTCGATCACCTGTCCAGCCCCCTGCAGGAGGGTGGGATCGTGGGTTGCGATCACCAGGGTTCTTCCGCATTTGGCCAACGCCATCAGCAGCCCATAGACCAGGGCGACCCCTTCGCGGTCCAGCCCCACGGTTGGCTCGTCCAGGAGCATCACCTGGCTCTCCGGGCCAAGGCGCGCGCCAGAGCCAGACGGCGGCGTATCCCCGGAGGAACTTCCCGGCCATCGTGACTCAACGTCATTTCCAGCCCGGCGGGGTGTTCCGCGACAAACCGGGCCGCGCCGGTCGTGGTCAGCAGGGAGCGGATGCCCTCCTCGGTGAGATGTTCCTCCACGGCCAGAAAATTCTCGCGCAGGGTGGCCGCCAGAAAAGTCGGCTCTTGGGGTAGAAAACCGAGATGACGGCGACGCCACGCCAAGGACAACTGCCGCATCTCGATCCCATCCAGAAGAATCCGCCCCCCGGTAGGGTGCTGCAGGCCAACCAGCAGATGGAGCAAGGTCGATTTGCCAGAACCGTTCGGACCGGTCACCACCAGGATCCCGCCAGAGGGAAGATTCAAGGTGATCCCGGCGAACAGCGGCATGATACGGCCGGGCCAATGCATGGTGACCTGATCCAGTTGCCAATGACCCCGGCATCGATCCGGCACGCTGCCGGCTTCGGGCTCGGGTTGGGCGGTTTGCGCGAAGGCGTGGGCCGTGGCGTAAGCGGTATCCGCCTTCCTGAAGGCGTCGATAAGGGATGCCAGCCGGCCGAGGGGCAGCATGGCGCGGCTGGCCAGGATATTGGCCCCGATCAGCGTGCCCACGTCCAGCTTGCCATCCACGATCAACACGGCGCCCACGGCGATCACCCCCACGCCCCCGATGGCCTGGATGGTTTGGGAGATCGAAGCGGTTGCGCTGCTCAATCCGACCAGCTCCGCGCGTATTCGCGTCCCCTCGTTGACCATGCCACTCCAGCGGGCCAGGAGCAGCTTCTGTCCGCGGAAATGACGCACGCTCTCCCCGGCGCGCAGAGCGGTGGCCAACAGCGCGGCAAACCGTGACGCAAGCTCTCGCCATTGCGAAGCCGGTTTGACCATGACCCGCTGACCGCGCCACCCGGCCAGGACCAGCAGCGCCATGAATCCGAGCGTCACCCATGCCAGGGGGGTTGCCAGCAGGGCCAGGATGATCACGAACAGCGCGACAAACGGCAGATCGGACAAGGCCGCGATGTTGCCCGCTCCCAGGGCCTGGGCCTCCTGATCCACATGACGGACCAGGGCCTCCACCTCTTCCACGGGTCTGCGCCGCAAACTGTCCAGGGGCATGGTCAGAATCAGTCCGAACAGCCCGATGCGCATGCGGGCGTCTTCGTCGCCAACCAGTTCGGAGGCCAATTCCAAACGCATGGCGCGAAAAGCATACTCCCCGGCGATCGCCAGCAGCACGCCACCGGTCAAAGTCGCCAGCGTACTGGATACCCCGTACACGATGTAGCGGTTGAGGATGTTCATCATGTAGAGGGTGGAAGCCAGGCCGAGCAGATTCACCATCAGTGACGCCAGCAACAGCCGGGTCAGACCCGCCGGGTTGCGCCGCAATCGATCCAGGACGATTTTCATGCCAGTGCGCCCCGAACCCGGTGATTCATGCGCCTTTTTGCGGTACGATCAGGGACGCGGGAGGGATTTTTTCCCCGGAAATGTCCCACCATTTGATCTCCTGCTCCTTGAAACCGTACCACAGCAGTTTCCACAGCTCCTGAACCGCCTTGTTCTTTTTTGGCAGGATGCGCACGGAGAAACTCACTTTGTAGTGTCCCACCCAGTGTCCGGCCAGATTCTCCACCCCGATGAAATAGGCCGCCGGTTCGTCCTCCGGCAGGTCGCGCACGAAACTTTTAACGTTGGGAAGCGCCGCGTTGATGATGCCAAGAATGATTGCCGGATCGTATTCGGGGTGGACATAGACGGAACAGCCGGTATTGGCGCAACGGGCGCGACTCCAGTTGTGGATCTCCGCATCCGAGGTCTTGCCGTTGGGAAAGGAGACGCTCTGGCCGTCGCTGGCCAGGATGCGGATGGTGCGCCAGGTGATGTCCGTGACCTGACCGATGACGTTGCCGATTTTGACGAAATCCCCGATGGAGAACGGGCGTTCGATGTTGAGAACGATACCGGAAAAGACATCCCGCAGATTGGCCTGCACCGCCAGACCCATGATCATGGCCAGCATTCCCGAAGTGGCGAGCAGGCTGGTGATGGTCTTGCCCATGACAAAGGCCACCACCCCGAACAGGGCCATCAGATAGATCATGCCCGAGGAGAAGAATCGCACCACGTTGGGAATTTTTCTGGAGGTTCGGTTTTCCAGGGGCGTCCAGATGAAATGCTCCAGCGAGATGACCACGAGGTGCGCGGGTACCAGCCACCAGAGAATGTCGAAAACGAGGACGATGTTGTCCACCGTGAACGTGGTGTAGTGGCGCAGGGAGTAATCGCGGGCAAGATTTCCCAGTACGGAGAGCAGGCTTGGCCAGCAC
>JADGCR010000055.1 GCA_015228895.1 Magnetococcales bacterium | reverse complement strand
GGTCAGGGTGTGCCGGAATGCGGGTTCGGCCCGGGCGTATTTTTTTTGATCCTGGAGCAGACAGCCCAGATTGTAATGGGCGTCCGCATATTCCGGCCGGATGCGGATGGCCTGGGCGAAAACCGTTTCGGCCTCGGCGAACCGGGCGAGGCTCTTCAAGAGATTGCCCAGATTGTTGAGGGCGCCCACATGTTCCGGGTCCAGTTCCCCCACCCGCCGGTAGGCGGCCTCGGCTTCGGCGAAGCGGTGCTGTTCCACCAGCACCAGGCCCAGATTGTTCAGGGTGGCGCAATGGTCTGGACGGCGCTCCAGCGCCTGCCGGTAAACCGCCTCGGCCTCGATGAAACGGCGCAACTCCGCCAACAGCATCCCCAGATTGTACCAGGCATCCGCATGATCAGGGTGACGGTCCAGCAGTTGACGATAACACGCTTCCGCCTCCACCCCGCGCCCCTGCAGCTGGAGGACACCCGCCAGATTGTTGTGGGCGGTGGTGAGATCCCCCTGATGGAGCAAGGCCAGACGATAGGCGGATTCCGCCTCCGCCAACCGGTTCCGCTTTCTCAAGGTGTTGCCCAACTGGAAGTGGCCCCAGGCGAAATCCGGCTGGAGAGCCAGCAGTTGCCGGTAGCGGTTTTCCGCTTCGGTCAACCGCTCCCGCTCTTGCAGGAGGTTGCCCAGATTGAAGAGTGCCGACGCCAGATCCGGCTGGAGGGCCAACGCCCGGAGATGGCACTCCGCGGCTGCGTCCGGTTGGCGCGTCTCCTGGAGGGCAAGGCCCAGGAGGGTGTGGGATTCGGCGTCATTGGGCAGCAAGGCGACCGCCTTTTCCAACGGTTCCCGCGCCTCCCCGAAGCGGCCCTGGTGCATCAGGGACAACCCCAACAGTTTCCATGCGGGAGCGTGCAGGGCATGGTGGAGCAGCAAGAGTCTGGCATGCCGTTCCGCCTGGGGGTATCTCCCGTTGTTCACCGCATCCTGCAGGGTGGCCAGGTCGCTCCGGGCGGTTTGCAGGCGGGCCGTCACCTCCGCCACCAACGGTTTGGGCAATCCCAACCGTTGCCCCTGGTCCAGCACCGACCGGGCGGCCTCCGGCTGACCGACCTCCAGCAGGGCATCGATGAAATCCAGCCAGTGGTTCGGATGCCGGGGGGCGCACTCCACGGCGGTCTTGAACAGAGGGATCGCCTCCTCCGGCCTTTGGAGGCGCAGCAGCAGAACGGCCAGATGGTGGTTGGCCTCCGGGTTGCGGGGAGCGCGTTGCAGGATCTCCCGATAGAGGGTTTCGGCCTGGGGCAGTCGATCCGCCCGCAGATGGGTCGTGGCCTGTTGCAGCGATTTTTGCAGGGCGTCTGGCCTGGGTGTCATGGGATGGATCCTTGCGTTGTGTGGGGCGCTTTTTGGCCTTGGTCTTGATGGGACACATTACACCTTATCCGGTTTATCGTCCGCAAGTGCGCTTGGGATAAGTTGAAAATGGGATGGGCGGAAAATTTTTCCGGAACGGGGGCGGGCGGCCCGGACGCGCTGTTTTTTGCCGGGGAATGTTCGCGGCTCCGGGAGGAATCTGGATTTTTCGCACTTAACTATATGAAATTCAAACAAAAAATTAATAACCTCCAATCAATTAAAAACCCCCATATCGGATATATCGGTCTATGCCGCCTGTGACTTTAGCGGAAAGAAATACTGGAGATAATACAGAAAAAATCAACCAACCTCGATAAAATCAACTCGGACGGGTTGGTTTGTTCGAAAAAAACAGCTCGATGGGCATTTTTTTGTTTAAGAATGGATTGCGCATGGACGATGAATACAGCAAGGAGAGTTTCGGTCGGGTGCGAGGTCCTTTGAAAAAATCAACTCGCATCGTCGGTTCGGACGCAAGAACGTTGTATTGCAATCAGGAGATTTTTTCATGAGCATATCCATTAACACCAACCTTACATCGCTGTTTGCCAGTACCAGTCTGCAACGGACCGGCAACGCCCTGGGCAAGAGCATGCAGCGCCTGGCCAGCGGGCTGAGAATCAATAATGCCGGAGACGATCCCGCCGGATTGGCGGTGGCCAATCGGATGATGACCCAGATCCGGGGGTTGAATATCGTCAAGCAGAACGCCAACGAGGGGATTTCCCTGACGGAAGTGGCCTCGGCCGCCCTGGAGGAGACCACCAACGCCATTCAGAACATCCGTGATCTGGCCCTGGAGGCCAAAAGCTACAGCAAATCCAACGCCGACCGGACCGCGTTGCAATTGACGGTGTCGGAGTTGCTGACCGAGATCCAGCGGATCGCCACGGGGACCAAGTACAATTCAATCAATCTGCTCACCGGTTCGTTCGCCAACCGGTCGTTCCAGATCGGAGCCAATCCGGGGGATGTGATCAAGTTCACCGTGAACACCGCCAGCCTGGTCGGGCTCGCCTTGAAAGGGGCGGGGGGCGGGCTCTCCATGGCGGTGAGCGCCACCACCGCGGCGGCGGGCATCAGTGTGGCCAGTCGCACCATCCTGCTCGCCGACAGCGCCCTGGACTCCGTGACCAGTCTGCGGGCGACCCTGAGCGGGGCCCAGAGTCGGTTCGAGTCGATCATCAACAACATTTCGGTGCTGTCGGACGCCTATACATCCGCCCACGCCGGGATCATGGACACGGATATCGCCAAGGAGTCGGCCAATCTCGCCCGCGCCTCCATCATCCAACAGGCGGGCATCGCGGTTCTGGCCCAGGCCAACCAGCAGTCCCAACAGTGGTTGAAGTTGCTGGGTTGAATCGGAGGGTTCCTCCCTTCCTCCTCCCTCCGACGCCGGGGGGAGGAGAAAATGGAGTGACCTCGCGCATATTTCCTTCTCAACCGGGAGAGAATCTGTCAAGATTGGTGATTGATCTTTTGACAGCACTACTTGGCAGTCAGGCACCCCTCAACATGAAACGCCCCGATTCCGACTCCGACTCCGGTTCCGAACGATTCGACGCCTCCCGGTTCGAGCATCTGCCCGACTGCTCCCTCCCGGAGGTGGCCTGGATGGCGGGAGTGGACGAAGAGGCCATGCGTCGCTATCTCGACGAAGCCGCCGGCGCGGTGATCCATGGTTCCATCTCCATGACCAGCCTGGTGCGCGCGGCTTTCACCTTGCTGGGGCGCAAGGAGAACCAGTCCGCCCTGTTGCGACTGCAACTCTCCCATGCCCTGGAGCGGGAACGGGAACTGTCCGAAACCTTGAGCGCCGGCTTGCTGGGAACGGGGGTCGCGACTCCCGCGATCGTGAAAAAAGTGGCCAAACCGGCCAAGAAAAAGAAAAAATAATAGCCTTTTCAAAGGAATGAAATATCGTGCTCGATCTATTGCGCAACATCGCGATCATCGCCCATGTGGATCATGGCAAGACGACGCTGGTGGATAAACTGCTTCAACAATCCGGAACCTTGGCGCAACGGGGGGAGATCCAGGAACGGGTCATGGACTCCAACGACCTGGAAAAGGAACGGGGCATCACCATTCTGGCCAAAAACACCGCCATTCAGTGGCGGGAGTACCGCATCAACATCGTGGACACCCCCGGCCACGCGGATTTTGGCGGGGAGGTGGAACGTGTCCTCTCCATGGTGGATTCGGTGCTGCTGCTGGTGGACGCGGTGGACGGGCCCATGCCCCAGACCCGCTTCGTGACCCGCAAAGCCTTCGACATGGGGTTCAAGCCCATTGTGGTCATCAACAAGGTGGACCGGGATGGCGCCCGCCCCTTGTGGGTGCTGGATCGCACTTTCGACCTCTTCGACCGTCTGGGGGCCACGGACGAACAACTGGATTTCCCGGTGGTCTACGCTTCGGCCCTGGAGGGTTGGGCCTCCCTCAGCCCGGAGGAGAAGGGCCGGGACATGGACCCGCTGTTCAATGTCATCGTGGATCAGACACCGCCGCCGAGCGCCGATCCCAACGGCCCCTTCCGCATGCGGGTGTCGGCGTTGGATTACAACAACTATGTGGGGATCATCGGCATTGGCCGGGTGGAACGGGGGAACGCCGCGGCCAACAGTCTGGTCACCGTGGTCAGTCCCGATGGCCGCAGGCGCAACGCGAAAATCGTCAAACTGTACAGCTTTCTCGGTCTGGAGCGCATCGAGGCCCTGTTCGCCCGCGCGGGCGAGATCATCGCCTTCACCGGCGTGGAGGGGTTGGGGATTTCCGACACCCTGTGTCATCTGGAACATGTGGAGGCGTTGCCGCCGTTGGCCGTGGATCAACCCACGGTGAGCATGACTTTTCAGGTCAACGACTCCCCGCTTTCCGGGCAGGAGGGCAAATTCGTCACCAGTCGTCAGTTGCGGGAACGGCTCTACAGGGAGTTGGAGCACAACGTGGCCCTGCGGGTGGAAGAGACCGACAGCATGGACCGCTTCCGGGTGTCGGGACGTGGGGAACTCCATCTTTCCATCCTGATCGAGAACATGCGCCGCGAGGGATACGAACTGGGGGTTTCCAGGCCGGAGGTGATCCTGCGCAACGTGGACGGGGAGATGAAGGAGCCATATGAATATCTGACCGTGGACGTGGAGGAGAACCATCAAGGGCCGGTGATGGAGGCCCTGGGCATGCGGCGCGGCGACCTGAAGGACATGGTGCCGGATGGCCGGGGCCGGGTTCGTCTGGACTACATCATCCCGGCCCGGGGTTTGATCGGTTTCCAGACTGAGTTCAAGACCACGACCTCCGGGACGGGTTTGATCTCGCGGATTTTCCACGAATACGGTCCCCTGACCAGCGCCAGCCTGGGCGGGCGGCGCAACGGGGTGTTGATCGCCATGGACGCGGGCAAGACCGTGGGGTTCGCCCTGTGGAATCTCCAGGAGCGTGGCCGCCTGTTCGTCGGACCCGGCGTGACCGTCTACGAGGGAATGATCGTCGGGGTGAACAACCGCAACCAGGATCTGGTGGTCAATCCCATGAAGGGCAAGCAGTTGACCAACATCCGCGCCTCCGGTTCCGACGACGCCATCCTCCTGACCCCGCCGATGAATTTTTCCCTGGAACAGTGCCTGGAGTTCATCAACGAGGATGAACTGGTGGAAGTGACCCCGAAAAATCTGCGCATGCGCAAAAAACTGCTCAAGGAACATGAACGGAAGAAGTCGCAACGTGGCTCCGGGGCATAGTGGTCGGTCATTTGTCATCACGACAAAAAATGCATTTATTTGGTGACTGCCAGGTATTGTTTCGTGTATTGTATGTTCGAGCGATTGGAGGAGACCCATGAGAGATCGATACGCGACCCACGGCTTCACCCTGCTTGAACTGCTGATCACCGCGGCGATCGTGGCCATTCTGGCCGCGGTCGCGCTGCCCAACTATCAGGAGTCCATCGTCAAATCCCGGCGCGCCGATGTCCAGCAACTGATGGTGGGAATCGCCAACCGGGAGGAGATCTACCTCATGGACGCCCTGAGCTACACCGACTCCTTCACCACGCTGAATTTCAGTGGTGACACCGCCTCGGCCACTTCCGGGTGGGTCTGCTCCGGGGCCAGTTGCGCCAACGGTTACTACACGGTGACGGTCGCGGCCCCTGGAGGCGCGCCTCCTTCGTTCACCATCACCGCCATCCCCGTCGCCGGTTCCTCACAGGCCAACGACGGCACCATGACCCTGACCAACGCGGGAGTGAAAACACGTACTGGTGTTGCGTCCGGGTGGTAATGCCTTGCGAACGGAATGCGAGGGCAAAACGATGGACAAGGTTGCTCGACATGGCTTCACCCTGCTGGAACTCCTGATCACGCTGGCCGTCGTGGCGGTCCTGCTGACGATCGGCATTCCCTACATGCGCGACGCCATCCTCACCCAGAGAGTCCGGAACGCCGTCTCCGATTATCATCTCAGCCTGGTCTACGCCCGCAGCGAAGCCATCAAACGCAACGCCAACGTGGATCTCGTTCCGGTCGTGGCCGGTTCCTGGAACAACGGCTGGAGCGTGCAAAGCGGGGCGACCGCGCTCAAAACCATGGATGCCTACCCGGCCCTCGACATCGATGGATCCCCGGGCACCATCACCTATCAACGCAACGGTCGTCCAGCCGCGACCGTGGATCCCTTCAATGTTTTCGTCTCCGGCAACAGCGGAGTCACCATGCGTTGTGTGGTGGTCAGCGCCAATGGCATGCCCCACATCCGCATCGACACGGACAACGACACCGCCAACGGGTGCAACTGATGAACGCCATCCCTCACCCCCGGAGTCGGGGCTTCTCCCTGCTGGAGGTGTTGATCACCATGCTCATCGTCTCCGTGGGCCTGATGGGTCTCGCCTCCCTGCTGGCCCGCGTCCAGGTCGCGGAACTGGAAGCCTATCAGCGTTCCCAGGCGTTGATCCTGCTGTCGGATATCGTCGAACGCCTCAATGTCAACCGCAAGACCCTGCCCTGTTTCCGTTTCACCACCAATCTGACCAACGGCACCCCCTACATCGGGGCCACGGGCAGCGGATGGGCGTTGCCCACCGGGTGCGCCTTCAGCACCTCGGTCTACAACGTCCAGGCGGACGCGACCCTCAGCGCCTTGAACAGTCAACTCCAGGGGTTGGCGGAAACCAAAACGGGCGCCGCCACCGGGTCCGGGGCCATGATCGGGGCCAGGGCCTGCATCAGCTATGACGCCTCCACCGAGTTGCCCGACTCCCTGGGGGCCTCGATTGCCAATACGGGGCTTTACACCATTACCGTGGCATGGCAGGGGATGGTGGCGACCGCGGCCCCGGCGGCGGCTTGCGCCAACGGGCTGTACGGCTCCGTCAGCCAGCGCCGGGCGGTCTCCACCACCATCCGTTTCGCCAGTCTCACGGCGGCCGGACTCCAGCGGTCGGAGGGCGCGCCATGGCTCTGATCTCCCGTCAGGCCCCCTTGCAGGCGGGCGTCTCCCTGGTGGAGGTGATGATCTCCATGACCATCGGTCTGGTGATCCTGCTGGCGATCATCTCCATGCTGGCCTCCTCCTCCCGCACCCAGAAGGAGATGGATCAGGCCAGCCAGATCGTCGGCAACGGCAACTTCGCCATCAACGAGTTGTACGACAATCTGCGCAACGCGGGTTATTTCGGTCACTACTTTTTCAACGCCCAAAGCTACTCCGGGGCCGCTCTGCCCGATCCGTGCGACGTGAGCGACCATGCCGCACTGCTGAACGCCCTCGCCATGCCGGTGCAGGGGTATGCACCCGCCAGCCTGACCACACGGGTGGACTTCACCGGAACCGATTGCGCCGCCTTGTTGACCAGCGCCAATCTGCAACCCGGTTCGGACGTGCTGGTGCTGCGCCGGGCCGACACCGTGGCCCTGACCGGCGCGTATGTCGCCAACGAGATCTATCTGCAAAGCAACGTGCTCATCGCCGGTCTCCGCAAAAACGACGCCATCACCCACACGGTGCAGAACAACGCGGTCTCCGCCGGCAGTGTGGCCATCACCCAACTGGATGGGTCTCCCGCCGAGATCCGCAAACTGCATGTGGATCTCTATTTCGTCGCCCCGTGCAGCGTGGGCAGCGGCGCGGGGGGGATCTGCACCTCCGGAGACGACACCATTCCCACCCTGAAACGTCTGGAACTGTCGGTGAGCGGCGGGGCCACCGCCATGGTCGTCACCCCGTTGGCCGAGGGGGTGGAGTACATGAAACTCCTCTACGGGATCGACAACAATCCGTCCACGGTCGATTCCGCCACCGGACTGATCGGGGACGGCAACCCGGATACCTTCGTCGCCGCTCCCGTCTTGACCGAGTGGCGTTCCGTCATCGCGGTCCAGGTCCATCTGCTGGTGCGTTCCCCGGAATCCGCCCTCGATCATGTGGACAATAAAAGCTATCTGTTGGCGGGCAACGCCATCGCGGCCCGGAACGACGCCTTCAAGCGTCACGTCTTCAGCAGCGAGGTGCGCCTGGTCAATCTCGCCGGGCCGAGGAGTACGGAATGAACACCGGAGAGCGTGGTGCCGCGACCTTGTTGACCAGCATGATCATCCTGATCATCCTGACTCTGCTGGTGGTCTCCTCCCTGAACATCAGCACCGTCAATTTTCGTATCGTCGGGAACGTGCAAACCGTGAAGACCATGGATGCGGCCTCCCAGCAGGCCCTGGAGATCTTCATTTCCCAGAGTGGCAATTTTTCCGTGGACCAGGCCGCCACATCTTTCACGGAGGGTACGGATACCGGCACCGTGGCCGCGCCCCAGTGCATCCACTCCCAGGTGGCCAGTGGCAGCAGCGCGGTATGGGCCATGGCCCCCAGGGACAATACCTGGGAGTTGACGGCCACCATCACCAACAGTGCCACCGGGGCGCAATCCACCATTCACCAGGGGATTCAGGTGCGACAGCTGGTCGGGGCGTGCTGCCCCACCTGTGTGCCCGCCTTGTAGACACCAGGAGTCGAGAGGGGCTGACCATGAACAGAATCGGGTCGTTCAATCAAATCGTCGGGTTGCTGCTGTTCCTCTTGTGCCTGCTCCCTTTGGGCGCGGCGCGGGCGACGTTCGATCCGGTCAACGACGACACGGATCTCTTCCTGAGCAACCCCAATGTGACGGCGGACCGTCCCAATGTGCTGATCGTGCTGGACAACACCGCCAACTGGAACCAGCCTTTCGACAATGAGAAGTCGGCCCTGGTCTCCGTGGTGGAGAACCTGAACGACATCTTCAACGTGGGTTTGATGATGTTCCCGGAAACCGGCAACCCCAATGACAACGTGGATGGGGGCTATGTCCGCTTCGCCATCCGGCAGATGACCACCACCAACAAGACCGTGCTGGCCGACATGGTGAACGGCCTGGATATCCTGAATGACAAGGGCAACAACGCCACCACCGGTCTGGCCCTGTACGAGTCCTATCTCTACTACGGGGGACTTGCCTCCCGCGCCGGTTATGGCAAGGTCAAGACCGACTATGCGGGCAACGCCGCCAACAATCCCGCTTCCGCCGCCAACCTGGGGAGTCACGCCCTGCCGGCCACCCCCACCGCGGCCTCCCTGTACACCTCGCCCATCGCCAACGGCTGCCAGAAGAATTTCATCATTTACATCAGCAATGGCCCGGCCAGTGAAAACGCCAACGCCCGTGCCGTTTCCGAGGAGAAACTGGCCGCCCTCACCGGCTCCGCGCCTCCGGCCACCGTCTCCATCTCCCCGGATGGACAACAGGGCAACTGGGGGGACGAGTGGGCCAATTATCTGGCCACCACCGATGTCAACGGCAGTGTGAGTGGCACCCAGTCGGTCTATACCTATGTGGTGGAGGTGGACCCCGGCACCACCGGCCAAGGGCCGGATATGACCGCCCTGCTCAAGAGCATGGCCAACAAGGGACAGGGGCGCTATTTCGCGGTTTCCAGCGGCAACTCCGGGCAGGCCATCATCAACGCCTTGAACGAGATCTTTCAGGAGATCCAGGCGGTCAACAGCGTCTTCGCCGCCACCACCCTGCCGGTGAGCGTCAACGTCCGGGGCACCAATCTCAATCAGGTCTATGTGGGGATGTTTCGTCCCGACTCGCAGAAGAAACCCCGCTGGTACGGAAATCTCAAGTGTTATCAACTGGGTTACGAGTCCGCCACCGGGGATCTGTTTCTGGCGGACAGCAACCAGGTCAAGGCGGAGAACACCACCACCGGCTTTTTGACCCCGGACGCCGCCAGCTTCTGGACCACCAGTTCCGACTTCTGGAATTTCCGCGACAGCTCGGCCAATGGGGCGGGTGGCTCCTCGGACCTGCCGGACGGGGATCTGGTGGAGAAGGGGGGCGTGGCCCAGCAACTGCGCCTCGATTACGTCACCACCCAGGCCGCCCGCAAACTGTATACCTGCACCGGGAGTTGCGCCAACGGTGACGCCCTGTCTTTGTATCCCTTCGATACCACCAACAGCGACATCACCTCCACGAGTCTGATGCTGGATGTCCACGCCGTCTCCTCCCTGACCGGGTTGGTGGAACAATCCATCGCCACCCTGACGGATATCAAGTCCGTGGCCTCCCTCTCCACGGCGGCGGGCTCCGTCGCCGTTGCCAGTTTGAGCAACGGTTCGGTCACTCAGACCGTCAGCAGCCTCTCCACCACCAAGACGCACACCATCACCAACCTGACCAACGCTCCGGTGGTTCAGACGGTCTCCTGGTTGACACGGCCGGACAATGGCCTCGCGGAGTTGACCGTCAACAATCATGGGTACTCCAGCGGGCAGTCGGTCACCATCTCCGCGCCGACCTGCAATTCCAGATACACCGGCACGTTCACCATCACGGTCGTCGATTCCAACAAGTTCCGCTACAATATACCCAATGGTTCCGCCAGCAACTGCACGTCCGGCACCTCCACCACCACCAGTTCCCTGGTGGCGGCCACGGTCTCCGGACACGGTTTTTCCTCCGGACAGAACATCGCCATCGCCGGGGTGACGCCCACCGGGTTCAACGGCACCTATACCATCACGGTGCAAGACGCCAATACGTTCAAGTTCAACACCGTCGCTCCTTTGGGCGTGCCCACCGCCTTCGGGACCGCCACCGGACAGACCGCCACCGCCACCGCCACCCTGACCGGTCATGGCTACAGCGCGGGGGACGCCATCACCCTCGCCGGAGCCACCCCCACGGGCTACAACGGCAATTTCACCATTCTCGCGATCCCCACGGCCAATACGTTCACCTACACCGCCTCCCCCCTGGCCAACGCCACGGGCACTATCACCGCCACCAAAGGCAGCACCACCGTGACCGCCATCACCACCGCGGCCCACGGATACACCACCGGCAACACCATCACCATCAACGGAGCCACCCCCACCGGGTACAACGGCACTTATGCCATCACCGTCACTACTCCCACGACCTTCACCTACACCACCTCCACGGTCCTGGCGCCCCAGACCGGCGCCTCCATCACCGCCTCCAGCGGGGTGTCCAGCACGGCCACCGCCGTGGTCGCGGCCCACGGTTTTGCCAGTGGGGAGAATGTGACCATCAGCGGAGCCACCCCGGAGGATTACAACGGCTCGTATGTCATCACCAAGGTCGATGAGGACCGCTTCGCCTTCTCCTTGAGCACCACACCCGTGGCCGCCACCGGGAGCATCACCGCCCGTCTGACCTCCCCCACCGCCTTCGCCACGGTGACGGGTCACGGCTATGCCTCCGGGGATTCGATCCAGGTCGGCGGGGCCACTCCCACCGCCTACAATGGCACGTTCGGCATCACGGTATTGGACGCGGATCATTTCAAATACGCCCTGGCCAGCGCACCCCAACAGGCCGCGAGCGGCACCCCGACCGCCGCCAGGACCTCCACCACGGCCAGGGCCACGGCGGTCTCCCACGGTTTCATCAACGGCAGTTCCGTCACCATCGCCGGGGCCACGCCCACCGCATTCAATGGCACCTTCACCATCGCCCTGGTGGACGCGGACCATTTCAACTACGTCCTCTCTTCCCCCCAGGGCACGGCCACGGGCACCATCACCGCGGAAGAGGCCGGTGTCGGTGTCACGGTCGCCGCCAGGGATGGCCTCATCAACTGGGTTCGGGGCGCGGACAATTTCGAGGATGAAAACCTGAATGGTGCCAGCACGGATGTCCGCGCATCCATTCACAACGACGTGCTCCACTCCAAACCGTCGGTGATCAACTACAATCGTCTGGGGACGGACAACGACGTCATGGTCTTCTACGGCGCCAACGACGGGGTGTTTCGCGCGGTCAAGGGGGGGTTCACCAGCGAATCGGGACAACCGAATCCGGGTCATGAAGTGTGGG
>JADGCR010000054.1 GCA_015228895.1 Magnetococcales bacterium | reverse complement strand
CCCCGTTCCTCGGTCCTCCGGGGTTTCACCCCGCTGCCTCTGCTGCTGCTGCTGGGCGCGGATGGCACAGTACGGGAAATCTATCAGGGACAGCTGGACCCCCCACCCCAGGCGCTGCTGGAACCCACTCCCCTGCTGATGGAACTCAGCCACAACCAGACCTTTCTGACCGCCATCGCCGGCGCTCCCTATCTGATCACCTCGGAAACCCTCCTGGACAACAACAGCGAGGCCCGCGCCACCCTGATGCTGGCCGCCCCGCTGAACGACGAATTCCTCTCCCGGCTGCAAGGTCCGGTGGGTCGCTACACGGGACTGGTGGCCCTGCTGGAGGGAGAAAAGCAGAAGATCATCGCCAACAATCAGCCCGGCATCCTCAGTTCCGGGATGCTCCTTTCCCAGACCACGGGGAAGTATCTGGTCTCCGGCCAATCCTTTTTCGACTACGGCTCCTCGGATCTGCTGCTGCAGCTGGTCACCCTGGAACCCATCGAGGCGCTGGAATCCCTGGTGCGTTCCATTCTGGCCACCGAACGGAGTCAACGTTTCATCACGGCCGGGGCGTTGATCATCTCCTGTCTGCTCATCACCTTCCTGATCACCCGCAAAATCGAACAGATCACCAAGGACATCGTGCACTTCTCCAGAAACGTCCTGGATTCCAAAACCGAAGACCCTGCCGAGCAACGGGATGAACTCCACACCTTGCGGAACCGTTTCGTCCGTTTCACCGAAGAGATCATCTCCACCAGGGACAGCCTCAAAACCGAACTGGAGGAGCGCAAACGGGCCGAGGCGGCCATTCGCAAGCTCTCCCGCGCGGTGGAGCAGAGCCCGGCGGCGGTGATGATCACCGACCCGCAAGGCCGCATCGAGTACGTCAACCCTCAATTCACCGTATTGACCGGCTACACCTTCGAGGAGAGCATCGGCCGGGATCCGGGTTTCCTGAAATCCGGCACCACCCCGCCGGCCACCTACAAGACCTTGTGGGAGACCATCTCTTCCGGTCAGGTATGGCGCGGCGAGCTGCACAACCGGCGCAAGGACGGAACCACCTATTGGGAACTGAACGCCATCTCCACCATTCAGGACACGGAGCTGGGCACCACCCACTATGTGGCCATCAAGGAGGATGTCTCCCTGCGGATCGAAATGGAGAACACCCTGCAACAGGCGCGGGAGGCCGCCGAGGCCCACATCAAGGTCAAGAACGACCTGATGGCCAACATCAGCCACGAATTCCGCACCCCGTTGAACACCGTCATCGGCTGCGCCAACCTGGTGTTGGAAAAGACCTGCGGGGAACTCAACAAGACCCAGCGGAAATACCTGAAGGAGGTCCTGAGCGGCGCGGACCAGCTCAAGGCCATGATCGACGACCTGTTGAACATCTCCCGCGTGGACACGGAACAGTTCATTCTGGAAAAACAGGTGTTCGAACTCCCCGAACTGGTGGAGGGGGCGACCGCGCTCGTCATGGTCCAGGCCCAGGAAAAGGCGTTGCAGTTCACCTGGGAGGTCACCCCCGCCGTTCCCGTCCGCCTGATCGGGGATCGGGTTCGCTTGCGGCGCGCCCTTCTGCATTTGCTGGACAACGCCTTGAAGTTCACCCACCGGGGCCGCATCACCCTGTTGGTGGACCATGCCCCGGCACCCGCGCCGCTGGGCACTTTGCTCATCACCATTGCCGACACCGGGATCGGGATTCCGGAGGAGTTGCACCACACCATTTTCGATCCCTTCACCCAGGGGGACTCCTCGTTGTCCCGGCGCTATGGTGGTTCCGGGCTGGGTCTGGCGATCACCCGGCAGATCATCGAACAGATGGGGGGGAGCATCCAGGTGAGCAGCAAGGTGAATGAAGGGAGCGTGTTTGTCATCACGCTGCCCATGGAAGTCCCCCAGGAAGAGGGCGACAATCTCTCCTTCGCCTGCGCCCTGCCCGGACGCAAGGCGCTGGTGGCGGGCAAGCACCCGGTCAACCGCCTGATCCTGAAAAAACTGCTCACGGCCAGGGGCATGGAGGTGATCGAGGCCGGGCAGTGTCAGGTGGTGGAGGCCATGGCGGCCGAGACGGGTCACGCGGTATTCGATCTCATCTGTCTGGACTGCTCCCTCTCCCCCTCCGGCGGGGTGGAGGAGACGCGCAAGCTGCGCTCCATCCCCGGCATGGAAACCCCGCCGATCCTGCTCTTTGGCAACGACGACGTGCGGGAAAAGACGGCGCACATTCCCGGACTGTATGTGCTGCCCAAGCCGATTCACCGTTCCCAGGTCTACACCGCCATCAACCTGGCCCTCAAGCTCCCGGCAATCGGCTCGGAGGAGGGTGCCGGCGCGTGAATGGGGGGGCTTCTTTGCGTCAGCGCGGCTTCAACCCTCAAGCACCCGCTGGATCGCCTGCCTGAGTTCACGAGCCGCCGAGGCGATCAACGGCGACACCCGCGACCGCCAGTCCGGACCGGAGAGCGCCTCAGGCCGGAAGGGATACATCACGCCACGGGAAGAGGCGGCGTAGGCCCCAAGCCGCCCGGCGCCCGATCCCGCCAGAACCGCCTGCAGGGAACCGCCCTGGGCGCCAATGCCGGGCATCAGGAACGGAGTGTGGGGGGCGATGGCGCGCAGACGGGCCGCCTCCTCCGGATAGGTCGCCCCCACCACCACCCCGACATTGGAAAAACCGCATCGGCCCAGGGCGTCCCGGCCCCAAAGGGCGGCCAACTCCGCCATTTTCTCCGCCACGCTGCCGCCGTCCCGCAACAACAGATCCTGCAACTCCCCCGAAGAGGGATTGGAGGTCTTGGCCAAAACGAACAGCCCGGCGGCGGGATTGGTCTCCATGAAGGGACGGACGCCGTCGCTGCCCAGATAGCCGTTGATGGTCAAGGCGTCCACCTGCCACAGATTGGGCGTTCCGAACAGGGGATGCCGGGGGGCGAGCCAGGCGGTGGCGTAGGCCCCGGCGGTGTGGGCGATGTCGTTGCGCTTGGCGTCCATGATCACCAGCGCCCCCCGCTCCCGCAACAGGGCGATGGTGGCATGCAGCGCCCGCAGACCGGCGAATCCGTACTGCTCGTAAAAAGCGGCCTGGGGTTTGAAGCCCACCGCCTGATCCGCCGCGGCCTCGATGACGGCGGCGTTGAACTCCACCAGCACCGCTTCCAGACAGGCCTCGGTGGGTTCCGCACGCAAACGCTGCTGCAGAAATTGCGGGAACCGCTCCAGATTGGGGTCCAGGCCCACGATGACCCGCGAAGCACGCTCCCGCGCCCGCTCGATCAGACGATCCGCGAACAAATCACCCATGACGGCTCCTTCTCTCCTCTGGTTGTCCCCTCATTCGAATGCCTCCAGCGCCGCGCACACCCCATCCCAGCCCCGATGCAGCTCCGCCGGGGAGATGCAGTAGGGGGGCAGGAGATACAGCACCCCGCCCAGGGGCCGGATGATCAACCCCCGATCCAGAAAGAACCGGATCAGACGCGGGGTGGTGGACGAAGCGTAACCCGTATCGCCGAGGGCCAGTTCCAGGGCCGCGATCGCCCCCATGACCCGCGGACGCCGCACACGGGGATGGGTGGCCAGGGCGGCGAGCCGTTCCCGATGAATCGACTCGATGACGGCGACCCGTTGCAAGGTGTCCTCCGTGGCGAACAGCTCCAAAGAGGCCAGACCCGCCGCGCAACCCAGGGCGTTGGCCGTGAAGGAGTGGCCATGGGCCAGGGCGCGGGCGAAGGTGTCGCCCAGAAAGGCGTTGTACAGCTCCTCCCGGCACACCGTCACCGACATGGGGAGAAACCCCCCGGTCAGCCCCTTGGAGAGACAGATCAGATCCGGCGTCACCCCCGCCTTTTCACAGGCGAACAGGGTCCCGGTGCGCCCGAATCCGGTCATCACCTCGTCAAAGATCAGCAACACCCCGGCCTCCTTGAGACGGGCCGCCAACCGGGCGACGAACCGGGGCCGACAGAAGCGCATCCCTCCGGCCCCCTGCACCAGCGGCTCCAGGAGCAGCGCCGCGCACCCCTCCCCCTGACGGGCCAGATACTGGTCCAGGGCCGCCAGGGAAGCGGCCTCCCTGCTCTCCACCGCTTCATCCCCGTCCCAGGTGGCGGGAAAGGGGAGGGTGTCCACGGCGAAGAGCATGGGCGAAAACGCGTCGAAATAACCGGAACTCCGTCCGGCGGACATGGCCCCCACCGTGTCCCCGTGATACCCCCCCTCGAACACCAGAAACCGGCTGCGCTCCCGTCCCTGGTTGCGCCAATACTGGCAGGCCATCTTCATGGCCACCTCCACCGCCGTGGAGCCGTCATCGGAAAAAAAGAGCCGGGTCAGCCCGGCGGGCAGACGCGCCGCCAACGCTTCCGCCAGCCGCACCGCGGGCTCGTGAGTGAAACCGGCGAACATCACCTGTTCCAGCCGTTCCGCCTGACGGGCGATGGCGCGGGCGATGGCCGGGTGGGCGTGTCCATGAATGGAGACCCACCAGGAGGAGATCAGATCCAGATAGGCCTGGCCATCCACCCCGTACAACCACGCCCCGCGCCCGGAGGCGATGGGAATGGGGGTCAGGGCCGTGGCCTCCTGGGTGTAGGGGTGCCAGATGTGCCGGCGGTCCAGGGCGATGAGGCGGGAGGCGTCGTTCATGGGAGGAACCGGTGCCGGCAGGGCACAGCGGCCAGGGTGGCGGAGGTCAAGGGGGCAAGCCAGGGAATCTCGGCGATAATCGGGACCGCGCCGAAACGGGCGATGGCCTCCCGGTTGGCCGGATCCGGCGGCCCGGAGAGGATCACCCCCGCCACCGCCAGATCACGGCGACGCAGACACTCCAGGCTCATCAGGGTGTGGTTGATGGTACCCAGGGCGGTGCGGGCGGTCAACACCACGGGCAACCCCAGTCGCGCCATGAGATCCACCATGAACGCCTCCCCGTTCAGCGGCACCAGCACCCCGCCCGCCCCTTCCACGATCAGGGGGTGGGGGGTGGCGGGCAGGGAGAAATCCTCCAGACGCAACTCCAGGCCATCCAGACGGGCCGCCTCATGGGGGGAAAGGGGATGGGTCAAGCGGAACGTCTCCGGGAAGGTGACGCACCCGGTCAACCGTCGCACCATCCCGGTGTCGCTTTCCCCTTCCAGCCCGGATTGGACCGGCTTCCAGTAGGCGCCGGCCAGCAGCCCCACCAGCCAGGCGGCGGCCACGCTCTTGCCGACGCCGGTATCGCTCCCGGTCACGAACACCCCGCGTTTAATGTTCATCCACCCGTTCCACCTGAAAGCCCGCGTCGCCGATCATCTGCGTGGTCCGGGTGGCGGAGTGGCCGCCGGTGTTCAGATACCCTTCGGCGAACAGGGAGTTGGCGGGATACAGGGCCAGGGCCTCCAGCGCCCGCAGGTTGGCCTCCCGTCCTCCGGCGGCGCGGATCTCCGCGTCGGGGTTCAGGAAGCGAAACAGGCAGAGGGTGCGCAAACAGCGTTCCGGGGTCAGCCGGTTCTGCGCCCCCAGCGACGCCCCCGGAGCATGGACATAAAAATTGACCGGGATGGAACGGGCCTGGAGACGCCTCAGTTCCATGGCCACCTCCACCACCTCCTCCGCCGCCTCCCCCATGCCGACGATCATCCCGCTGCACACCTCCAGCCCCGCTCCGCGGGCCGCGTGCAGCGTGGCCAGCCGGTCGGCGTAGGCGTGGGTGTGGCAGATGGTGCCATAGCGCTCCTCGGAGGTGTTGAGATTGTGGTTGTAGCGGTCCAGACCGGCCCCCTTGAGGATGGCCGCCTGCCCGGCGTCGATCAAGCCCGCCGACAGACAGACCTCCATGGGAAAGGTGCTTTTCAACCGCCGCACCAGGGCCGCCAGATGGGCGACGCGCTCCCCCCCCGGCCCCCGGCCGGACAACACCAGACAGTAGCGGAAGGCTCCGGAGGCGTGAGCCCTGCCCGCCTCGTCCAGGATGGTCTGGTCGGACTTCATGGGATAGACCGGGATCTCCCCGGTGCCGCTGGTGGACTGGGAGCAGTAGTTGCAATCTTCCGGGCAGAGGCCGTTCTGGACGTTGTTGAGGATATGCACCCTGACCCCCAGGCCGAAATGGTGCCTGCGCACCCGAAACGCCGCATCCAGCAAGGGGAGCAGGGGCAATTCCGGGTCCTTCAGGACCCGCAGGGCCTGCTCCCGCGGGAGGGTCTCTCCCCGCAGGGCCGCCTCCCCCAGGGCATGGCAAAAGATCTGGTGCTCCGGCATCCGTTCCACTTTTTGGTTTCCTCCGTCACGCGCCCGTTTTCTGGTCCATCGGTTGCTGCTTCCAGGCAGATTAACAAGTTGTTCCCCCGTGGGGAAGAGATATTCATGATGGACTTGCGGGTGCGGATGGATATAATACAGAAAATATGCAGCACTCGAATGCCGGGAGCGATGGATGAGCATTTTGCCGAATTTGCCTGCCTTTGTGCCAGCCCACCCGCACCGTTTTGTTCCACGATGTGATCAACTGGGGACTGATCGCCGGTTTCAACGAGTTGCAGGCAAGCCAGGGGATGGAGGGTGGACTGCTCACCAAAACCGCCAGCGGCATGGGCATACTGTACAAGGGTCAATTCTCGAAAAATTTTTCAGTATACAATCAGGTCTTTATGGATGATCCAAAGTTATTGCACGCCTACCGGGAATATCATGCCAAGCGTTTGTTGACGCCCAGCCTGTTCAACTGACTTTCTGGAGGCGGTTACCACAAGGTTTGCATGTCATCAACCACCTCGGCGATGAGGTCATGAAGGTTTTGGGGTGTCGTGATGTCTGCGATCCGGATAACGCGCCTGACATTGAAGAATTTCAAAAGTACCAGAATTCAACTTGTTGGCGGAAAGTCGTCATGACCCCCGCTCCCATACCGGAATGGACGATGTTTTTTTCACTTGATGGCATCCGCGCCTGGTACACAGCCCCTTTCGTGGTGGAGCTTGCGGGCGCGGACGACGCCCGAACGGACGCCCTGCTCCAGGAACTCGCCGACAATCCGGGGATCGTGACCGGGAGGCTCGATCCCCAACGCCCCGGAGCGCCGCTGCGCTACTGGCGGCTCCGCTGGCAGACCCGCTGTGAATGCCTGCTGCTGAAAGGTCCGACCCGGAACGGTTTCCTGCTGCCCCGACCCGACGCGCTGCTCCGGCTGGACGCGGGACAGGACGCGGGCAGCGACCCGACGCTCCCCCGACTGGAGTTGACCGGCCTGGCCGATGAACGACGACAGGACGCGGTGTGGCACTTTTTATCGACCCTGCCGGCGTTCTTCGCCAAACTGCAACCAAAAGCCGGTCGGCGGGCCCGCTTCGGCGCGATCTGGTTCTGCTCCCAGGGCCTGCATTTCAAGTTCTGCCTCACCCCCCGGGCCCGTGAGGAACTGGCCCGGGCCGTGAACATCATGGGGTGGGCGGCCACCAGCCATTTGCGGACGTGCGTGCCGACGCTTCTGGCGGTCCAACCCCACCTCCTCGTCACCCCCCGTCACGCCCCGATCCATCTGACGCGCCATCTGCCCGCCATCGTGGCCTATTTCGAACGCAACCGGCACCACTGCTCCAGCCAGAGCGTCACCTTGTGGGAGGTGGCCCGCGCGGAGATTCTGGAGACCACCTTCGCCACCCATCCCGACTATCAGACCTGCGAGCGCATCCTGCGACGCCACACCCTCCAGCCCGGTTTCGCCCACCGGGATTTCCACGAACAGAACATCCTCTGGGACCCGGACCGGGGCGACATCGTGCTGGTGGACTGGGGAGACGCGCGGACCTTCTCCTGTTGCTGGTTCGATGTGCTGAACCTGATGTTCTTCCGCTTCGCCTCCTGCCTGAAGATCAGCCAGGCCGAGGCGATCGGGCGCTGGTGGCGCGCGGGCGACAGCCTGCTGCCCGGAGACGATCCCGTCACCACCCTCTGGGAACGCTACGCCAAACAGATCACCCCCCCCATCGTGGCCGCCTACATTCTGGACTACATCGCCGTGGACCTGAACAAAATGACCCCGGATCAAATCAACCGCAAACTGAAAAAATACCAGACCTACCTTGCCCTGGCCGCGCAGATGGGTTGAGATTTCATTAATTGCCTGCAATAATCCCCGCCAACCTTTTTTTCAACTCCTGGTCGCCAGCCGCTGGAGAACTTTTTCTTTCATGGACGCCTTTTTCAACCGGATGGTCCAACGGCTGTACCGTCGTTTCCCCTCCATGGCCCGTCGCCGTTACACGCAACTCTGCCGGCGACTCATGGGAGCGACGCCCGGCAGGATCTTTCTGCTCTCCTTCGATTGCGACAATCCCGAAGACCTCCCGGCCCTCACCCCGATCCGCGCCCTGCTGGACGAACTGCGCATCCGCGCCACCTTCGCCGCCCCGGGGGAGATCCTGCGCCTGGACCCGGCCCTGTTCGCCAGCCTGGCCCACGAGGGACACGAACTCATGGCCCACGGTGATCGTCGTCACTCGGAAATCCGCGCCGGGCGCTATGTGAGCACCCTCTATTACCACACACTGACGGACGCCGAATTGCGGGAGGATGTGACCCGGGGGTGCGAAGCCGTCGCCGCGTTGACCGGGACCCCCCCGGCCGGATTCCGCATTCCCCATTTCGGCCACAGCAACCGGAGCGGGGAACTCAGACGGGTCTACACCCTCCTGCAACCCCTGGGGGTCCGCTACAGCAGCTCCACCCTGCCCTTCCGCGCCCTGCGCCACGGACCCCTCTACGACGCCCATCACGGCCTGCAGGAGCTGCCCATCTCCCCGTCGTTCACCCGGCCCCTGACCATCCTGGACACCTTCAGCCACGGATTCGACGCCAGAAAACCGGACGCGGGCCATTTCCAGGGTTATTTCACGGAATTCTCCCACATCCTCCGGCAGCGGGACTGGATCCTGAACCTCTATTGCGACCCCTCCCAGGCGGTGCGCATGGAAGGGTGGTGGGAAAAGGCGCTGCGGGCGGCGGTCGCCCACGGTTTTTCCTTTCAAACCCTGGATCAGTTCCGCACCATGGCAAACGCCCACCCCCCAACGATGGCCACACGCTGATGAAACTTTTGTGCCTGAGCTTCTGGACCCCGCCCCAACTGCGCCCCCAGTCGATTCTGATCGGCAAGATGATCCCGGAGTGGCTGCGACAGGGGATGCAACCCGTGGTGCTGACCTACGACGGATGCGGCCATTGGGAGACGGCGGCCCCGGTGGTGACCATCCCCGCTTTCGAGCGTGGCCGTCTGGCCAAGTTCTCCCGCACCCTGGGCCGTCTGATGGAACGGCGCTACTTCGACCGCCTGGTGGACATCGCCGCCCGGACCATTCAGGCCCATGGCATCCGGCTGGTTTTCTCCTTCGCCAACCCCATGGAGAGCAACATCCTGGGGGCGCTGCTCAAACAACGACTGGGTGTGGTGTTCATCTCCCATTTCAGCGACCCGTACGCCGACTCCCCCCTCAAGGAGAGTTCCCCGCGCCAACGCCAGCTGATGCTGGAACGGGAGCGCCTGGTGGTGGAGCGGAGCGACCGGATTGTGTTTGTCAATGACCGTCTGCGCCACCTGGTGATGAAAAAATACCCGGAACCGCTCCACAGTCGCGGGGTCGTCATTCCCCACTGCTACGATCCCGCCCTGTACGGGGTTTGGCCGCGCAGCAACGATCGCTTCATCATGAGCCATGTGGGGGTTTTCTATCCCAACCGCCAGCCGGAAAAGCTGTTGCTCGCGTTGGCCCTGCTGAAACAACGACGACCCGAACTGGAACACGCCTTCCGTCTGCGCCTGATCGGCGGGGTCAATCCCTACGCGGGTTTCTCCCAGGAGAGACTGGAGACGCTGATTCGCTCCTTCGGTCTGGAAAACATGGTGGAAACCCTGCCCACGGTGGACTACGGGGCGAGTCTGGCCCACATGGCCGGCTCGGACGCCCTGCTGGCCCTGGACGCGGACCTGCCGGACAGCCCTTTCCTGCCCTCCAAGCTGATCGATTACCTCGGCGCCGACCGTCCCATCCTGGCCCTGACACCGCACAACAGCCCCACCTGGGAGGTTGTCACCCGGTTGGGGGGAGCCGCCTTCCCCCATCACGAAACGGAAAAAATCGCCACCCATCTGGAAAATCTGGTCCTCAACGGGGTCCACAACGCCCATGACGGAATCTACGCGCAACAATTCAGCGTGGCCAACACCACCGCCCGCTATCTGCAACTGTTCGAGCGGACTTTGACGGAATGCCAGGCCCCATGAAAAAAATCCTCTTCATCTTCGGCACCCGGCCCGAAGCGATCAAAATGGCCCCGGTGATCCAGGCCGTGGCGCGAACGCCCGGTCTGACGGGTCTCTGCTGCGTCACGGCCCAGCATCGGGGCATGCTGGATCAGGTGCTGCAACTGTTCGGCATCGCGCCGGCCCACGATCTCGACCTCATGGCCCCTGGACAGGAGCTCAACGGCCTGACCGCGCGGATGCTGCCGGCTTTGGAGGGGGTTCTCAAACAGGAGCGACCCGACGGGGTGTTGGTGCACGGAGATACCACCACCACGTTTGTCGCGGCTCTGGCGGCCTTTTACGCCCGTGTGCCGGTGGGCCATGTGGAGGCGGGTCTCAGGACCTGGGATCTGGCCCGTCCCTTTCCGGAGGAGGGAAACCGGCAGTTGACCGGCCGTTTGGCGGCCCTCCATTTCGCTCCCACCGAGGGTGCCAAAAGGAACCTGTTGCGAGAGGGGATCCCGGAGGAACGGATTCATGTGACCGGCAACACGGTGATCGACGCCCTGCTGCATGTGCGGGGCCGTCTGCCCGACACGCCAGAGCGGCAAAGGCGCCATTTCGGCGCGGAGTTGGCGGAGATTCTCGCCTGGCCCGGACGGATGCTGCTGGTCACCGGCCACCGGCGGGAGAACTTCGGTCAGGGGTTGGTCGGAATCTGCCAGGCGCTGGCGACCATCGCCCGCCGGGAACCCGATCTGCTGATCGTCTATCCGGTCCATCTGAATCCCAACGTGGTGCAGCCGGTGACGCAACGGCTGGGAGGGATCGCCACCATCCGGCTGATTCCCCCGGTGGACTATCTCGCCTTCGTCGCCCTGCTGGACCGCTGCACGCTGGTGTTGACCGATTCCGGCGGGGTGCAGGAGGAGGCTCCGTCCTTCGGCAAGCCGACCCTGGTGATGCGGGAGGTGACCGAACGACCGGAAGCGGTGGAGGCGGGTACCGCCCTGTTGACCGGCACGGACCCCGAAAAGATCGTCGCAACGGTGGCGACCCTGCTGCACGACGACCGGGCCTTCCAAAAAATGGCCACCCGCACCAACCCCTTCGGGGATGGTCAGGCGGCCCGACGCATCGCGGAGATCCTGCTGGAGATGTGACCGAACCTAACGAAAGATCGCCGCGAGCCTGTTGACCAGCACCTCTTCGTATCCCTCGACCACCCCCAACTGGAACAGGGCGGCCAGCCCCTCTCCGGTGACCTTGGGCTGGACGCCCTGGCCGCGCTGCATCCGCTCCAGCAGTTGGATCGCCTCGTCCCGCCGGTGACAGAAACCGCTGTACATCAGGGAACGATCGTAGCGGCCGGTCCACTCGTCCAGCAGGATGACCGGCTTTCGCAGCCACAACAGGTGGGGCACGAAGGTGGTGCAGGAGGTGACCATGCCGTCGGCCAGGGAGGCCAGCAGGGAGGAGTCCATTTCGCTCTGAAAGAGTGTCACCCGCTCCCCGTGGGGGGTGAAATCGTGATAATTCTGATAGCGCCCCCTGGTCTTGGGATGGGGTTTGATGATCAGCCGCAAGGTGGGAAACCGCTCCAGCAGCCCGAAGACAAACCGGTCATCCCCGCTCAGGTCCAGACCGGGAAAGGAGCTGTTGCTCCCTTTCGAGGGCAGAAACAACAGGATCG
>JADGCR010000053.1 GCA_015228895.1 Magnetococcales bacterium | reverse complement strand
TTCCGGGCCGCCCATTTCCAGGGTCTCTCCGCGCAGGGAGGGGTCCTCCAGGGAGCGGGCGAGGCAGTGAACCACGTCTTCCACCCAGACGGGCTGCATGCGGATCGTGCCTCTCCCCAGGATGGGCACCACGGGTGAGAAGCGGGCCATGTTGGCCAACTGGTTGGTGAAATCGTCCAGGGGGCCGAAGATGACCGAAGGGCGGAACAGGGTGTAGGGGAGGCCGCTGCGGCGGATGGACTCTTCGGCCTGCCACTTGGTCTGGTGATAGCGGCTGGGGGCGTGGGGTCGGGTCCCCAGGGCGCTCACCCCGATCAGGCTGGACACGCCCGCTTTTTTGGCCGCCTCCACCACGTGGCGCGTCCCCTCGACGTGGACCCGGTGAAAGGTTTCCAGACCACTCTCCACCAGGATGCCCACCAGATGCATGACCTGTCGGACCCCCTCCATGGCCGCGGCCACGGTCCGCGGATCGGCGACATCCCCCTTGAACAGTTCGATCTCCCTGGGAAAGGCGGGATCCCTGGTGGTGCCGGGATGCCGCACCAGGCCACGAATTTCGTTCGGATTCTTTCCTTCGCGCAGAAGCTTGCGAATCAGCGCGGAGCCTACCTGCCCGGTACATCCTGTGATCAAGATCATGGAGCGTCCCTTTGCATGGCTTGTGGTTGGGGAGCGATGGGCAGTTGCACCTCGAAGACCACCCCCGCCCCCTCCTCGCTCTGGCAGGCGATGCTGCCATTCAGTTGATTGGTGATGATGTTGTAGCAGATGGTCAGTCCGAGACCGGATCCGCCGCTCTCCCTGGCGGTGGTGAAGAAGGGTTCGAAGATCACCGGCAGATTCTGTTGCGGAATGCCCCGGCCATCGTCGGCGTAACGGATATGAAGGTGCCGCTGATCAGGCTCGAACCGGATCTCGATGGAGATGTGTCCGGCCCGTCGGCCATTGTCGAAGGCGTGTTTGTGGCTGTTCATGAGGAAATTGGTCAGAACCTGGCTGATCAATCCTGGCCGGGAGTGGATCTGTATGACGTCCGGGCAGTGGGTTGTGATCCGGATGCCGGTCTTGCCGAACATGCCGTGCAGGGTCGTGATGATATCCTGCAGCAGATCGCCGAGGTTGAACAGGCGCGCCTCCTCGGAGGTTTGATCGGTGGAGATCCTCTTGAAGCGTCGCACCAGATCGGCGGCCTTGGTGAGGCTGGAGAGTCCCAGATCCGCGCTTTTGTTGAGTTGATGCAAAACCGTGTTCAGTTCGTCTTCGTCCACTTCTTCCCCGGAGAGCATCGCGCTCAGTTGACGTGTCATTTCGGGTATGTTGGAGATCAGGGTGATGGAGATGCCGATCGGGGTGTTGATCTCATGGGCGAAACCGGCCACCAGGCGTCCCAGGGAGGCCATTTTTTCGTTGCGCACCAACTCCGCGCTGGTCTGGTTCAATTGCTGGATGGTGTTTTGGAGAACCGTGTTGGTGATTTCCAGATGGGTGGTTTTTTTTTGCACCTGCTCCAGGGCGCGGATCAGACCCAGGTGGGTTCTGACACGCGCCTGCACCACCGCCGGAATCACCGGTTTGGCGATGAAATCCACCGCGCCAAGCTCCAGGGCGAAGATTTCGTCCGTGGCGTCCCGGTTCGAGGTGATGAAGATGACGGGAATATGACGGGTGGCGCTGTTCGCCTTGAGTTGTCGGCACACCTCGTAGCCGTCCATCACCGGCATCACCACATCCAGCAGGATCAGATCCACCGGGGTCGTCGATACGATTTCCAGGGCGTAGGCGCCATGGATCGCCACGCTGATTTCGTACTCCGCGCTCAGGATGTTGACCAGTGTTTTGATGTTGATCGCCACATCGTCCACGATGAGCACGCGCTGTCTTTTGAGGTCGTTGCGCAGCGCCTCCTGATCCAGGGGGGGAGAGCGTGGTTCCACCCGGTTGGCCACGATGGGGGTGCCTGTCCCGGTATTCATCGGCGGGGTATCGAGACGCCCAACCGTCACGGCAGAACTTTTTTGAAGGGTTTGATCGTCCGCGTGGCGAACACGCCGGCCTTGACGTAGGGGTCCGCATCGGCCCAGGCCAGACAGTCGGCGAGGGAATCGAAATCGGCCACGATGAGACTGCCGGAAAAGCCCAGCGCGTCGGGTTCCTCGTCGGTGGCGCGGGGAAAGGGACCCGCCAGCAGCAGACGGTTTTCCTGTCGCAGCGCTTCCAGGTGGTGCAGATGGGCGGGACGTACCGCGAGCCTCAGTGGGAGACTCTCCGGGACATCCTCGCTGATGATGGCAAAATACATGCTCAGGCTCCTTTAAAGGCGCTCCTCCGGGGGCGGGACCGGAGAGGAGTGGGGCGACTGGTTGACCTCCTCCCGGATTTGTTGGGCGATATCCCGCAACAGGATGCCGTACTCTTCCGGGGCGGCCGCCCGCAACGTGTGCAATGCAGACCGGTACTCCTCTTGCAGTGCGTCGTATTCGGCTTGCAAACGGAACAGTATGGTCTGGGAAGCCGGTTCCAGCCAGGATCCGTCCCGAATGGCCAGGATGCGCGCCTCGGAGTGCTTGCGAAACGCCAGGTGCGCCTTGATGCCAAGCTGAATGGCCTGTTCCATTTGGCCGTTTATGTCCATTTCATGTCCGCGTTTCTTGCCGGTTGCAAATGTATCCATGATGTTGTGATCGTAATCATCAGTTTACAGGTTTGTGACCGCAACAGCAAGGCGTGAACAACTCAGGTCTGAGGGAGTGGAGCGAATCCCATGGTTTCCAGCAGGGTCGCGACCCCCTCCAGCGGGGAGGCGACGGTGAAATAGTGGGTCGGGCATCGGCAGTCCGACGACCCCACTCCCTTGCCCGGCTGGGAGATCCCGGTCAGGGCGGCCAGGGCGGTGGCGGTGAGGCACTCCCGGTCTTCCGGGGTCATCCAGACCGCGGTGACGCGGGAGAGGGGACCCGTCAGCAGGTAATCGATATGCCAGCGCACTTTTTTTTCCGTGGCGCGATGCCGGGCGATGCGGGCGCGCCACCCCTTTCTGGCGGAGCCGACGTACAACGCGTGACCCGGTTGCAGCGCCAGACGACCCCATTTGCCCACCGTCACCCATCGGGGCGCGGCGTGTTGAATCAGCAGCACATAGGTGGCCAAGGGACGGTCCGCGGGTTCATTGGCCGGGCCGCAGGACCGTGCCTTCGACCGCGGCCTGTCTGCTGGCCAGTCCGGCGGCCTGTTTGGCCCGCGCCTGACTGGCGAAGGGTCCAAGACGCACCCGGTACATGACCTGTTTGCCCACCTTGATGGTCTGCTGGGTGACGGGCAGGGGCTTGCCTTCGAATTTGATCGCCGACAATTTGGCGACCAGGGCAGAGGCTTTCTCCTCACTGGAGAAGGCGCCCAACTGTACGGTGTACCCCCCCTCCGCCGGCAGGGGTTTTTCCGGTTTTTCCTCCTCTTCGGGCTTGGGCGGGGGTTTGTTGCCGCTCAACGCCGCGGGATTGATGGTGGGCAGCGGGGGTTTGTTCTTGGGAGATTCCATTTTCGGCGACTCGTGGGACTCCATGGTTTTCGCCGCGGATTCGGCCGCCTTGCCGTCGGAGTCGGGAAGTCTCACCTCGTGGGGGGAGAGTTTGACCTCCTCAGGCGCGTCAGCCGGAGCGACGCCGCTCTCTCCGGGAGGCTCCGCAACCGTCCGGGGGGCGGCCACCTCTTCCTTTTTTTGCAGCGGGAACAGGATCTCGAACGACAACACCGCGATAATAAAGACAATCAAACCGCTCATGATCATTACAAGAGTCAGCTGTTCCCGATTGGGCGAGATTTTCATCACGGATCCTCATTGTCGAAGTTGTTTTTGACATGATGCCCCTTTGGGACAAAAAGTCAACGGCAAACCTCCTTGAATTTCAATAATCGACGACCGTTGAAGATCACCAAAAGGCTGGTGCCCATGTCCGCCAGGACGGCCATCCACAATGTGGCGAATCCCATGGCCGCCAGCACGAGAAAAAAGCCCTTGATGCCGATGGAGAGCACGATATTTTCCCACAGGATGCGCCGGGTCGCCTGTCCGAGACGGATGAACTCCCCGATCTTGCGCAGGTCGTCGTTCATGATGGTCACATCCGCGGTCTCCAGAGCGGTATCGGTGCCGGTGCCTCCCATGGCGATGCCGATGGATGCCCTGGCCAGCGCGGGCGCGTCGTTGATGCCATCTCCCACCATGCCGGTGACCCCGAAGCGCCGGATCATCTCTTCGATGGCGTGCAACTTCTCCTCCGGCAACAGTTCGGCGCGCACATCCTCGATGCCGGCCTGACGGGCGATGGCCCGGGCGGTGGCGGTATTGTCCCCGGTCAGCAGGGTCACGGCGATCCCCATCCCCTGCAGGTCGCGCATCGCTTCCGGGGTGGTGGCCCGCATCCGGTCGGAGACCGCGATCACCGCCAATGGCTCGCTGGAGGAGGCCAGCACCACCACCGTCTTGGCATCCTGTTCCAGGGGCAGGAGAATCTCCTCCACCTCCGGACGACACAGCCCCAGTTGCTCCAGCAGGCGATGATTGCCGATGTGATGGAGTTCCCCCAGGATTTCCCCCCGCGCTCCCAGACCGACGATGGCCTCGAAGTGCTGGACCGGGTGGAGGGGCAGACCGTTTCCCTGAGCGACGATGGCCGCCGCCACCGGGTGTTCGGAGTGGGCCTCCAGGCTGGCCGCCAGGGTCAGGATCTCTTGCCGGTCCCGGCCTTTCAGGGGAATGCAGTCGGTCATTTCCAGGCGTCCATGGGTCAGGGTGCCGGTTTTGTCCAGGGCCATGGCCCGCAGAGCGTGGGCCTGTTCCAGGTAGAGTCCGCCCTTGATCAGGATGCCCCGTCGCGCCCCGGCCGCCAGGCCGCTCACCACGGTGACCGGGGTGGAGATCACCAGGGCGCAGGGACAGGCCACCACCAGCATCACCAGGGCGTTGTAAAACCAGGTGGAAAACGGGGTGTGGGTCACCAGGGGTGGCACCGTGGCGATCAACCCGGCGATGACCACCACGGCGGGGGTGTAGTAGCGGGCGAAGTCGTCCACGATGCGCTGCATGGGCGCCCGTTTGCCCTGGGCCTCCTGGACCGTGGCGACGATGCGCGCCAGGGTGGAGTGGGCGAAATCGGCGCTCACCCGGTATTCCAGCACCCCGGCCCCATTGATCGACCCGGCATACACCGGGTCTCCCGTCTCCCTGGTGACCGGGACGCTCTCGCCGGTGATGGGGGCCTGGTTGACGGCGGAACGCCCCAATGTCACCACCCCGTCCAGAGGGATCCGTTCGCCGGGTTTGATCCGGGCCAGGCTTCCCACGGTCACGGTGGCGGCCAGCACCGTTTCCCACGCCCCGCTGTCGGTCCGGATGGTGGCGGTCTCCGGGGCCAGCGCCATCAACTCCCGCACGGCGTTGCGGGCCTTTTCCAGGGAGTAGGCTTCCACCCGTTCCGCCACGCCAAACAGAAAGATCACCATGGCCGCCTCGGGCCACTGGCCGATGGCCATGGCGCCCAGCACCGCCAGGCTCATCAGGAAGTTGATGTTGAGGGAGAGGTGGCGCAGGGCGATCCAGCCCCGCTTCAGGGTGCCCACGCCCCCAACCAGGATGGAGATCAACGCCAGACCGACGACCCACCAGGAGTGTTCGTCCACGCCGCTCCAGACGAGGATTTCCGCCCCCAGGGCGGCCACCCCGGCCACTCCGGTCACCAGCCAGTCCCGTGTCGGGACGATGTTGGCGTTCTTCTCCATCGGGTCCGGTTCCATGTCCACGGCCCGCAGGGCGGCGATGACCTCCACCCGGCGGACGTTCCGATGCAGGATCGTCAACTCCCGGCGCATGAGGTCGAAATCCATGTGCGCGATCCCCTCCATCCCGGAGAGGGCCTTGCGGATCAGATCCGCCTCCACCGGACAGCACATCTTGGTGATCCGCAACACCATTTTCTCCCCCTCCACCCCGGAAGCGGGCGGGGGAACGGGAGGGGCGACGGGTGCGCTGGAGGCGCAGCAGCCGGAACGGCAGGCCGGGGGTTCTTGGACGGACATGAGACTCTCCATTGGCAGTTGGATCGATTCCTGCCATCATTGCACACCCTGTAGCTGCTACAGGGTCAAGCTCTTTTTTCAAGCGAGGTGGAGATGCGTACCGGTGAATTGGCCAAACGGGTGGGTTGCGATGTGGAGACCGTGCGTTACTACGAGCGGGAGGGTCTGCTGGCCCCCCCGCAACGGGAGATCTCCGGCTATCGGGATTATGGCGTGTCGCATCTGGAGGCGTTGCGGTTCATCCGTCACTGCCGCTCTTTGGGCATGAAACTCGCGGAAATCCGCCAACTGCTGGATTTCCGCGCCCATCCCGACGGGGATTGCTCCGGGGTCAACGCCCTCCTCGACGTGCAGATCGCCCGTGTGGAGGAACAGATCGTGGCCATGGGCGTCCTCAAGGAGCAGCTGGTCTCCCTGCGGCGGGAGTGCGAACACCGCCAGACCAACCGGGAGTGTGGCATCATGCAGTCCCTCAATCAGGCGGTTCAGGTGGGTCGCTTGAAACGGTTGTAGGCGTAAATGCCGAGAATCAATGACAGCACACCCACCAGCATGTGCAGTTTGTAGTGTTCCAGCCACTCTTCCAGCACCTTGCCGAGAAAATATCCCCCCACCACGAAGGTCATGGCCCACACCGAGGAGGCGAGCACGTTGAGCGCCAGAAAACGCAAGGGTGGAGTGCCGCTGACGCCGACGATGAAGGGGCTGACGTTGCGCACCCCGTAGATGAAACGGTACGACAGGATGAAGGCGACCTCCCCCTTGCGCAACAGTTCGAACCCCCTTTCGGCCTTGGCGGCCAACCTGGGACGGTTCGCCAGAAACGGGGTGCCGTAGAACCGTCCCAGATAGTAAAACAGTTGATCCCCGGCGGTCGTGCCCGCCGTGGCGCAGAGAGCCAGCAGGGGGAGATGGATGAAGGGCGCGGTGGTCGCGGCCATGGCGGAAACGATCAGGACGATGGTTTCCCCCTCGAAGAAGGTCCAGACCAGTACCAGGGGATAGACCAGATAGCCGTGTTCGGCGATGAATGTGCTGACAAACGCTTCCATTTCCGGTGTTGCGCTCCCAAATCCAGGTTGTGCGGTTAATCGTCCACGGCCTTGCGCAACGTCTCTTTCGCCTTGTGATACTCTTTCAGGGTCGATTGCATCGCTTCATCCACAGAGATCATTTGGTGGAATGCGACTTCAACGTCGGTGCCTGCCATCATCTGTTCGATCCGTTTGATATCGTCCGGTGTGCCTTCCAGCAGAGTCAACGCTCCCATTTCACCGGAGAGCACCAAAAAAAGATGACGGCAGATTGCATCATTCTCCGCAGTTTCGCAAGAACACGTGGCGGTCATGTTGGAACCTTCCCGCCGGAACAGCAACTGGTAGGTTTCGGTATAGTCTGAGCTTTGCGCCAGCAGGGCGATCTCCTGCACCGGTTTGCGCATGCTCTCATACTCCTCGACGGCCTTTTTGACCGAGATGAAGAATTGATGGGAACCGATGTTTTCCGAAATGCCGACTTTTTTCAACTGCACCAGGAAGGGACGGGGCGCGTCGGCGATCTTGATGTCGATACCGGCGGCTTGCATCTCCCGGTACCATTCGGCGAACCGTTGAGCCGCCGTGATATCCATGTCGGTAATCGCCTGGGCGTCGATGACGATCCACTGGATGGGCGGGTCCGACATGGCCACCAGCGCGCGCAGGCGGTTCAGCACGTAACGGGCGTTGGCGAAAATCAGCGGGGCGTACAGACGGTAGACCAGCAGACCGGGGACGGTCTCGCCTTCGTCCTCATCCTCGTCGAGCGCCTTTTTTCCGAGGTCGTGGAATTTCTTTCCAGGACCCAGCCGTTGCAAAACAGCGTCCTCCGGGCGGGATATGCCCATGATGATGCCGATCAGGGCGATCAGGAAGCCCAGGATGATGCCAGGAACCACGCCGGCCACCAGAATGGCCAGGGTCACCGCCACCGACATGAAACATTCGAACCGATCCATGCGGTAGAGATCCCGCAAGGCGGTCAACTCCAGCATGCCCAGCGCCGTGACGATCAGGATGGCGGCCAGGGCCACCTTGGGCAGAAAAGCCAGCAGATCGGTCCCGAAATAGAGGAACATCAGCAGGCCGCCAGCCGCGATCAGCTGGGCCAACTGGGTTTTCCCTCCCGCGGCGTCAACAATGGAGGTGCGGGACTGGCTGGCGGAAACCGGAAAACCTTGCAACAGGCCCGCGCTGATGTTGGCAATGCCCAGCGCGGTCAGTTCCTTGTCGGGCAGGACCTCGTAACGGTTTTTGTCCGCAAACGCCTGGGCCAGCAGAATGCCGTCCGAAAAGGCCAGAAAGGCGATGGCGATCGCGGCCGGAGCCAGAGCGGGAATGTCGGACCAGTGCAGGGCGGGCACGACAAAATCCGGCACGCCAACCGGCACCCGACCCACCAGGGCCACCCCCATCCCCCCCAGGTCCAGCCAGCGGGTGGCCACGATGGCGACCACCGATACCGCCAGCGCGCCGGGGATGACGGGCAGGGCGCGCCCCAGGATGATCATGAACAGGATCATGACCATGCCGAACATCAAGGTTGGCGGGTGGGTTTCCGGCAGTCTCTGGAGGATTTGCCACAGAATGTGGAAAAACTCCTCGCCTTCGGTTTTGATGGCGAACAGTTTGCCGATCTGGGTGGAGGCGAGAACCAGCGAGGCGCCGTTCAGGTAGCCCACCAGGACCGGACGGGACAGGAAGTCGGCGATCGCGCCCACCCGCAGGTGGGCGGCCAGCATCAGCACGATGCCGGAGAGCATGCCCAGTATGGCGGCCAGCATGGCGATCCGACCCGGATCGCCCGCGGCCAACGGCAGGATGGCGGCCCCCGCCAGCAAACCGATGGCCGCATCCGGGCCGGCGATCACGTGGCGCGACGAGGAGAACAGGGCGAAACCCACCGCGGCCGCCAAAGCGGCGTAGATGCCGGAGATGGGCGGCATGTGGACCAGTTCCGCATAGGCCAGCACCGAGGGAATCATGACCAGACAGGCGGTCAGACCCGCCACGAGATCTCCCCGGATCCAGGAGGATTGATACCCTCTCAACTGGGTGAGGAGGGGGAGCTGGATCCAGTTGTTTTCCAGACTGTGTTTCATTCGCAACACGTTGTTTCTCCGGTTGTGGATGGCGGTCAGGGGGTTCCTGGTTTCGATTTGTCCGGAAACACGAGGGATGCCAGCACCCCCAATCCCAGGATCGAAAAGACGATCCCCATGCTCTGTTCAGGGGAGAGGTGGACGTTGGGCCATTGGATGATGTTGTTGCCCGCTTCGATCGCCAGCTTGGCGGCGATGTAGAACAGCAGGGCGATGATGGCCTTGTCCAGATGGACGAGAAACTTCATCAGGCTGGCGATGATGAAATACATGGCCCGCAGCCCCATGACGCCGAAGATCATGGCCCCCCAGACCAGGACCGGCTCCTTGGTCACCGCGATCACGGCGGGCACCGAATCGAAGGCGAACATCACGTCCGTGGCCTGGATGACCATCATGCACAGCAGGGCGGGTGTGGCGTAGCGTCCCGCCCGGCCCTTGAGCTGGATGGAGGGGTCCCGGCTCTGCAGGGCTTCGGCTTCCTGGCGGGAGATGACCATGTCCTGTCCGTGCAGGCGGGGAAAGACCGGCATGAACCGTTCGGTCAGACGCACCGACCAGTGTTGGGAGTAGTCGTGCAGGGTTTCGTCCGCCTCCCCGGCGGTCAACATTTTCCAGGCGGTCCAGGCCACGATCGCGGCGAAGCCCAACCCGACCCAGGGGGAGGCGGCGTACAGGGCCGTGCCCACGGTGGCGAAGGCCAAACGAAAGACGATGGCGCCCAGGATGCCATAAAACAGCACCCGGCGCAGGATCACGTCCTTGATGTTGAAGGAGGCGAAAATGACGATGAAGACCATCACGTTGTCAAAGGAGAGGGACTCCTCCAGGACGAACCCCACCAGAAACAGCTTGGCCCAGGCCGGATCGTGCGCCACCCACAGATAGGCGGCGAAACAGAGGGCGGCGACCACCCAGAAGACAAACCAGAATGTGGCCTCCTTGAGGCTCATGTTGCGGTTTTTGTGATGGGCGTGGATGTCCGTCACGATGTAGAAGATGATGACGCCCGCAAAAATCAACAGGATTTCTGTGGGAAAGCCAATGTGTTGGGTTTCCATGAATGCGTGACCTCGATGGGGTTGGATGTTGTCGGTTGAATCGTCTCTTCTGTCGGCCACTACCCGGCGCGTCGATTCAGTGATCGGGTTCTTCGGGAGCCGGGCGGCAGGGATTGCCGGCAATCGGTTCGTTTCGCGGCCTGTTTGGTTGGGCGGAGCTCCTCCCTTGTGTCCCTGATCAGGATTTTTTTATCGAGTTCCGGTTCGGCAAGCAAGGATCTTGCGCGCCTGGAACCGAAAAACAGATTGTTTTGTATCGTCGTCCGCGCCGGGTTGCCGGGATCCTCGGGGGGCGGCCTGGGGGTCCAGAGGTCAACCTTGAGAGAATTGTTTCTATGATCAACTGGTTGTGTTGTCGCTGCGTTCATTGGACAGACTCCGTTAAGGGTTGACAGTGTTCCTGTGCCAATCCAGGCTTTTCAAGGGGCAGTGTATCCAATCAATCTGAATTCAAATTGAACCGAATGGATCTTGTCGCCAGGAAAACGCAGGCTCTTCAATTTGAATTCAGCTTGGTTGGATACTGTGATCAAAACTGGATTTTTGTCGGGTGCGCCCGGTGCCGGCACCGGGCAGAAGCAACCTCATCTTTTATAAGGAGTCGTCATGGAAACCCCCCCAGTCTTGTTGGACATCGCCCTCGTCTTGCAGCTGGTGCTGTTTGTCGGGCTGCTCGGGTGTTCAGCGTTTTTTTCTGGCAGCGAGGTCGCGTTGTTTTCCCTCAACCAGATTCAACTGGATCAAATGGCCAAGGAGAACCATCCACGGCTGGCGTTGATTCGCCAAATGTTGAAGGACCCCAGGGCGTTGATCACCACCATCCTCATCGGCAACGAGCTGGTCAACGTGGCGGCCTCCAATATCTCCGCCACCCTGTTGATCCGGTTTCTCGGGGGCGAGGAGAAATGGTGGGTCAACATTTTTGTGATGTTGCCCATTCTGCTGTTGTTCGGAGAGATCACCCCCAAGACGATCGCGGTGCGCAACAGCATCACCGTCGCCGGTCTGGTCAGTCGGCCCCTGGCTTTCTTCCGCCTGCTGATCACCCCGTTGCGCAAGGTGGTCGGCTGGATTTCCAATCTCCTCATTACCCTGATGATCGGCGAGCAGAAGGAAAAACGCGCCACCGTCACCGAGGAAATGGTGCGCAGCCTCGCGGAACAGGCCAGCCAGGATGGGGCCATTGACGACGCGGAACGCACCTACATCGACAACATTTTCAATTTTGGCAACATACGTGTGCAGGATGTCATGACACCCCGCGTCAGAATTCAATTCTTGCCAAAATCCGCTGATCTCAAGGAAGCGATTCAGGCCTGCAAGCAGAGCGGCTTTACCCGTATTCCGGTCTATGACGGCCACCGGGACGACGTGGTGGGCATCCTGCACGTGCGCGACCTGATCCAACATCTCCCGGAAACGGACAAATCCACCATCGATCCCATGACCTTGCTGCGCAAGCCCTATTTTGTCTCCGCCAACAGACTGGTCTCTTCCCTGTTCCAATCCTTCAAGGAGAAGAATCAATCCCTGGCCATGGTGGTGGACGAGTTCGGCGGTCTGATCGGCATGGTGACCATGTACGATCTGCTGGAAATCATTTTCGGGCCGCTGAAAGGCATCAGAAAAGAAGTGGCGCTGGATGACGCCCAACCCTTGGTGAACGGTTGTTACCAGCTTCCCGGGATCACGCAGGTGGATGAGTTCTCCCGGATGACCGGTTTTCTCCAGACCGACCTCCAGGCGGAAACCCTGGGAGGCCTCGTGCTGGATGCCCTGGGAGAACTTCCGGAAGCAGGCCAGAA
>JADGCR010000052.1 GCA_015228895.1 Magnetococcales bacterium | reverse complement strand
TCCCTGATTGCGCAACTGATCGGCCATGAGGGGCAGAAAGGCGTCCTGCTCCAGGGTGAGCGACCACAGGATCAACGCGTCGATGGTTTTGATGAACGCCCGGGACTGCTCCATCAGGGTGTCCAGGCGGTTCATGGCGGCCTCCACCTCCCGATGGATGCGGGTGAGTTCCTGTTGCAGGGGGATCAGCCCCTGGGACTTGCCTTTGATCTTGTGTCGTTCCATGATCGCCGCGGCCCGGCTGGCGCTGGCGGCGAAACTGGCGGAAAAGCCACCCATGTGATCCACGATCTCCTGAAAGCCGGTGCTGCAGGTCAGGGGCGTCTTGTCCAGGGCGGTGATGATTTTGTCCAGGCGAGGCAAGTGGTTGGATTCGGAATGGGACATTTTTTCTGCCTCCAGGTTGGGCACGCGCAGGGGTTGTGTCAATGGAGGTTCGATTTTATCCGTTTTTTGTCGTTTTGTAAAAGGCTGGTCAAACCGGAGGTCGCCGGGGTATCCTGACGGCATTTCCTGAGTGCGGAAAGATCAAGGTCCAAGGAGAGTCAGATGAATTTGAAAGTGGTGGAAGACGGCGGTGCCGGCGAGGTGATGGATACCGCCGGGGTTTCGGGCGAGGAGTTGCGCCGCATCGTGGAGCGGATCGAACGGCTGGAGGAAGAAAAACTGGGCATCGCCGCCGATGTCCGCGCGGTGTACGCCGAGGCCAAGGCCGTGGGTTTCGACCCCAAGATCGTGCGCAAGGTGATCCGTCTGCGGAGCATGGAGCCCCATCAGGTGGAGGAGGAGGAGACCCTCACCGAGATTTACAAACGCGCCCTGGGCATGACATGACCCTGGCCACCTTTCCCCTGTTCGCCGCGGCCCCCCGGGGCATGGAGTCGTTGCTGGCCGACGAGCTGCGCGCCTGCTCTGCCCGCTCCCTGCGTCCGGTGACGGCCGGGGTCGCGTTTGTCGGCGATCTGGCCACGGTATGCCGGGTCTGTCTGCACTCCCGCATCGCCAGCCGTTTGACGCTCCCGCTGGCCCGCTTCCAGGTGGAGGATATCGAGGGGTTGTACCAGGGGGTGTTGGGGATGCCCTGGGAGGATCACCTGCGACCGGAAGGAACCCTGGCGGTGGATTTCACCGGGACCAACCCGGTGGTGCGCCATACCCGTTTTGGGGCCATGAAGGTCAAGGACGCGGTGGTGGACCGGTTGCGCGACCTGTTCGGCGTGCGGCCTTCGGTACACTTCGAGACGCCGGATGTGCGCATTTACGCCCGCCTGGTGGACAACCGGCTGGATGTGGGCATCGATCTTTCCGGGGAGGGGTTGCATCGTCGGGGCTACCGGGTGAACGGGGGGAGCGCGCCGTTGAAGGAGAATCTGGCGGCGGCCATTCTCATGTTGTCGGGTTGGCCGGAGGTGGCGCGGGCCGGGGGCAAGCTGCTGGACCCCATGTGCGGTTCCGGCACCCTGCTGGTGGAGGCGGCCATGATGGCGGGGGATATGGCGCCCGGCCTGTTGCGCGGCCATTTCGGCTTTTCCGGCTGGCTGGGCGGGGATCAGGGGTTGTGGAGAACCCTCAAGGCCGAGGCCAGGGAACGGGCCAGAGCGGGGCGGGAGGGGATTCCGGCCATCATCGGTTGCGACAAGGATCTGGCGGTGCTCCAGGCCGCGGGGGAGAACGTGGCCCAGGCCGGTCTGTCGGAGCGGATTGTCCTGGAACAGCGGGACGTGGAACATCTGGAACGCCCTTTTGGCGCGGCGGGTCTGGTGGTGGTCAATCCTCCCTACGGGGAGCGTCAGGGGGATCTGGAGCGGTTGAAATCCCTCTACGCCTTGCTGGGCAACCGGCTGCGCACCCGCATGCACGGCTGGCGCGCCGGGGTGTTCACCGCGGACCCGGCCCTGGTGGAGTCTCTGGGGACGCGTCCCAGGGAGGTCAAACCGTTGTTCAACGGGGCGATACCCTGTCGGTTGGTGCTGCTGGATCCCCCATTGCCCCCGGCGGCCCACGAGCCGTCCCCTCCGGTGACCGGGGAGCCCCCCCCGGAACCGGGCGACCCCAACGCCCCCGGAGCGGTGATGTTCGCCAACCGCTTGCGAAAGAATCAGAAACGTTTGGCCCGCTGGTTGCGTCAGGAAGGGGTGAGCTGCTATCGCCTCTACGACGCGGACATGCCGGAGTATGCCGTGGCGGTGGATGTGTACGGACCCTGGGTCCATTTGCAGGAGTACCACTCCCCTCCCGATGTGGACCCCGCCAATGCCAGGCGTCGTCTGGGGGAGGTGCTGGCGGCCATCCCGGTGGCGTTGCAGGTGGCTCCGGAGCGGGTGTTTTTCAAGACCCGGCGGCGGCAGAGCGGGGGCAATCAATACCGCAAGATGGGCAACGAGGGGACGTTGGTCGAAGTGGAGGAGGGGGGGTTGCGGTTTCTGGTGAATTTCACCGATACCCTGGACGTGGGGCTGTTTCTGGATCAGGCCCCGTTGCGTCGCATGATCCGGGGCATGACCCGGGGACGGCGCTTCCTGAACCTGTTCGGTTATACGGGCACGGCCACGGTGTTCGCCGCCGCGGGGGGTGCCAGCGCCACGGTGACGGTGGATCTCTCCCGCACCTACCTGGACTGGGCGGATCGCAATCTGGCCTTGAACGGTTTCGCGGGCAGCGCTCACCGTCTGGTGCGCGCCGACTGCCTGGAGTGGGTGCAGGGGGCGCAGGATCTGCCGATGGCGGAGCGGTTTCATGTCATTCTGCTGGACCCGCCGACCTTTTCCAATTCCGCGCGCATGGATCGGCCCTTTGATCTGCAACGGGAGCACGCGGCGCTGATTCAGCAGGTGGTGCGTTTGCTGACCCCCGACGGCGTGTTGTTCTTTTCCAACAATTTGAGAAGGTTCCGCATGGATCTGGAGAGTCTGCCCGCAGGGCTTGAGGTCGAGGAGATCACCCCGGAAACCATTGGACCCGATTTTGCGCGCAACGGGAAAATTCATCATTGCTGGCGTATTTCCTGGCGCGGAGGGGGGACGTGGTAAGATTTTCTTTGGATTTTTTCGGGGGATTCAGGTAAAGTTGTCGGGTTATTCGTGACTCTTGGTATGGTGGAGGCGTCTCATGTCTGGCAAAGAGCAATTTCGGCTGGTAACGCGGAGCGATTTCGATGGTCTGGTGTGCGCGGTTCTGTTGAAGGAACTGGACCTGATCAACGACATCAAGTTTGTGCATCCGAAGGATATGCAGGATGGAAAAATCGCGATTACCGCTCGCGACATCACCACCAATCTGCCCTATGTGGAGGGGGTGCATCTGGCCTTCGATCATCACTTGAGCGAGACCATTCGCCGTGGGGTGGAGAAACCGGACAATCACATCATCGACCCCAGGGTTCCGTCGGCGGCCCGTGTGGTGTATGATTATTATGGCGGGGCCAGGGCCTTTCCCCGGATTTCCGACGAGATCATGGAGGCGGTGGACAAGGGAGACGCGGCCCGGTTCTCCCGCGAGGAGATCCTGCACCCCACGGGTTGGGTCCTGATGAACTATCTGATGGACGCCCGCACCGGCCTGGGACGGTTTCGCGAGTTCCGGGTTTCCAACTATCAACTGATGATGCAACTGATCGACCTGTGCCGGGAGATGCCCATCAGCGACATTCTGCAACTGCCGGATGTCAAGGAGCGGGTGGACACCTATTTCGAGCATGAGGTCAAGTTCAAGGAGCAGTTGCAGCGCTGCACCCGTGTGCACAAGAACCTGGTGGTGCTGGATCTGCGCAACGAGGAGACCATCTGGGCGGGGAACCGTTTCATGATCTACGCCATGTTTCCCCAATGCAACATCTCCATTCATGTTTTGTGGGGCTTCCAGAAACAGAACACGGTGTTCGCCATCGGCAAGTCGATCCTGGACCGGAGTTCCAGGACCAATATCGGGGAACTGGCGCTGCAATACGGGGGGGGCGGACACATGAACGCCGGCACCTGTCAGGTGGCCGTCGATGTGGCGGAAAAAACCTTGCAGGAGCTGATCGCCCGCATCACCGCCGACGGTTGAGGCGGGTCTTTCCGGTCTGTTTGACCAAACCGCAGCGCTTGGATTGGCTGCGGTTTTTTTTGGGTCTGATTGACTCCCCGGCAGAAACTCTGGCCTGCAAGGGTCTCCCGCATCAAAAAAGTCAAAGTCGAGTTTGATTGTTTCTCTTTCATGAAATCACCTGTTGATGATACTTTGCTCACTCCCTTGTCATGAGAACCTTGAAGGAGGTGGGTGATGGAAGCGGTATCCGGGTTCGTTTGGTTGATTGTGGTGCTGGTGGTGATTCTGGTGCCGTTGAGCGTCCGGGTGGTGCCCCAGGGGCGGGAGTACACCCTGGAGCGGTGGGGACGCTATGTGCGCACCCTGGCCCCCGGATTCAACGTGATCATTCCCGTCTTCGAGCGCGTCGGGGCCAGAATGAACATGATGGAACAGGTGCTGGATGTCCCCTCCCAGGAGGTGATCACCAAGGACAACGCCATGGTGCGGGTGGACGGGGTGGTTTTCTTCCAGGTACTGGACGCCCCCAAGGCGGCCTACGAGGTGAGCAATCTCAATTACGCCATCTACAACCTGACCACCACCAACATCCGCACGGTGATGGGTTCCATGGACATGGATGAACTGCTCTCCAAACGGGACGAGATCAACGCCCGGCTGCTGAGCGTGGTGGACGAGGCGACCAACCCCTGGGGGGTGAAGGTGACCCGGATCGAAATCAAGGACATCACCCCGCCCCAGGATCTGGTGGAGTCCATGGCCCGGCAGATGAAGGCCGAACGCAACAAACGGGCCTCGATCCTGGAGGCCGAAGGGTTCCGTCAGGGGGAAATCCTCAAGGCCGAAGGGGAGAAACAGGCGGCCATCCTCGCCGCCGAGGGAAAACGGGAGGCCGCCTTCCGGGAGGCGGAAGGCCGGGAGCGCCAGGCCGAGGCCGAAGCCAACGCCACCCGCATGGTCTCTTCCGCCATTGCCGCGGGGAACATCCAGGCGGTAAACTATTTCATCGCCCAGCAGTATGTGCAGGCGCTGGGAAAAATCGCTGCGGCGGACAACCAGAAAGTCGTGTTTCTGCCCCTGGACGCCATCGGAATCCTGGGGGCGCTCGGCGGGGTGGCGGAACTCACCCGCGGCGCCTTCCCTTCCAGACAGGAGGGCGTGAAAGAATGATCCAGGTGTCTTTTGATGGGTTTCTGGTGCCGTGGGATCGCATGGACCACTGGCACTGGGGGATCGTGGCGGTGGTTCTGGTCATCCTGGAGGTGCTCTCCCCGGCCTTTTTCTTTTTGTGGCTGGCCATCGCCGCCGGGCTGGTGGGAGGGGTGGTGTGGTTTGATCCGGCAATGGGCTGGAAGGGTCAATGGCTGTTGTTTTCCGGTTTCTCCCTGCTCTCGCTGGGGGGGTGGCATCTGCTGCTGAAAAAACAGCCCACCCACAGCGACCGACCCACCTTGAACCGGCGCGCGACCCAATATCTGGAGCGGATCTTCACTCTGAGCGAGCCCATCGAGAACGGCATGGGACGCATCCGGGTGGATGACTCCAGTTGGCAGGTGGCCGGTCCGGATGTGCCCCAGGGGGCCAAGGTGCGGGTGGTCGGTGTGGATGGGACCCTGCTGCTGGTGGAACCGGTCGCCAGAGAGGGGTGAGGCGGGTCGGTCACCCCAGCAAAAAGTCGGTGAAGGCGGCCAGGTCGTCGAAGGCCGGGACTTCAGGCAACTTGCGCACCGACTCCATGCCGTGGCCGGTGCGTACCAGCGCTCCGCGACAACCGGCGGCGCGGGCCGCCTGGATGTCACGGGGCGAATCTCCCACCATCCAGGTGGCGGACGGGGAGAAACCCCACTCCTGGTGGGCGGCGAAGATCAGACCGGGGGCGGGTTTGCGACAGGCGCACTGGTCCTCGTTGCGGTGGGGGCAGTGATAGATTCCGTGAATCCGGCCTCCCGCCGTTTCCGCGGCGGCGCGGAGCTTCCGGTGAATGGCCTCCAGGGTGGCGGGGAGAACCAGACCCTTGCCCACACAGGCCTGGTTGGTGAGGATCAGAACCACGAAACCCGCCCGATGCAGACGGCCCAGGGCGGCGGGAACGCCGGGCAGGATCTCCAACTCCTCCGGGGTGCGGACATAATCGCTACGGTCACGGTTGCAAACCCCATCCCGATCCAGCAACAAAATTTTTTTTGCGAGGTCCATCTGTCTTATGCTTCCTTGGAGTGTGTGTTAGAATGCCGGTTTTCAGAATCTGGACAATTCATACCGTGTTGCGTGGCGCGACACAATGGCATGGGGAGCGAATGAAGCGAATTCTTCAACTGACGCTGGTCTGGGTCGCCTTGACCACCGGGGCGGGGATGGCCTGGTGCGCCCCGCAGGAATCGGCGCGGCTGTTGTCCCTGGGGGCGGCCCCCGGAGAGCATCTCAGGTTCAACGTCCACTGGATGGGGGTGCCCGCGGGTGCCGCCTACATGCAGGTGCGGCCCGCTCTGGCCGGAGAATACTCCCTGGCGGCGGGGGTGGAGTCCATCGGGGTGGTCAAACTGGTGCATGCCATCAAGGACTCCTTGCAGTCGGACGGGTTTTTGACCCCGAACGGTTTTTCCGCCCGTTATTTCATCAAGCAGCAGCAACGGCGCGATCATACCCGGATCCTCTCCTACCGTTTTGATCGCGAATGGGGCGAGGTCGTCCGCACCCAGAGCGGGGAGGAGCCGACCCATATCGGCGGCGTGACCCCCCAGGTGAACGATCTGGTGGCCGGTTTCTTCGCCCTGCGCGCCTGTCGGGGATTGGTGCCGGGAGCCAATCTCTACGTGCCCATGGTGGATGGCAAAAAGGTGTATGAGATCACCGCGGCCGTGGGCAATCCGGAAAGACTCCAGACCCCCCTGGGATGGTTCGACGTCCTGCCCGTGACCGTGGTGGTGGGGAATTCGGATCTGTTCCGTCTGCAAGGTTCCGTGGTCGTCTGGTTGACCAGCGACCCGCGGCGCATCCCGGTGCGGGTGGAGAGCCGCATCGAGTTCAAGAAGGTGTCCGCCGATCTGGTCTTCCTGGACGATGGCCGGGGCGACAGGCGGGAATTGAAGGTGTCGGAATAAAGGAGTCCCATGGCCAGAAGATTCGCTGTCGTCATTCCGGCCCGGTACGCCTCCACCCGGCTGCCTGGCAAACCCCTGCTGAATCTGGCGGGCAAGCCGATGATCCGTTGGGTGTATGAGGCGGCCAGCCGTTCCGGGGCCTCCACCGTGCTGGTGGCCACCGACGACCTCCGCATCCGGGACGCGGTGACGGGTTTTGGCGGGGAGGCGGTCATGACCAGCCCGGACCATCTCTCCGGGACCGACCGGGTGGCCCAGGCCGCTCTGGAGTTGGACGAGGAGGTGATCGTCAATGTGCAGGGGGATGAACCCCTGCTGGAACCGGCCCTGATCCGGCAGGTGGCGGCCCCCCTGCTGGAGGATCCCGCCCTGACCATGTCCACCCTGGCCCAGCCCCTGCTGGACCCGGCGGAGTGGCACAACCCCAATGTGGTGAAGATCGTTTGCGACCGGCGGGGGCGCGCCCTCTATTTCTCCCGCGCCCCGATCCCCTGGGACCGGGATCGTTCCTCCCTGGAGGCCCCGTTGCATCCGCTGGCGCTGCACCATATCGGCCTGTACGGCTTCCGGGCCGATTTTCTGCAAACCTTTTCCGCGCTCCAGCCCACCCCGCTGGAATCCCTGGAGCGGCTGGAACAGTTGCGCGCTTTGGAACATGGCTTTGACATTCGGGTGATCGTCACCCAACGCATGGTGGCGCGGGGGGTGGACGTGCCGGAGGATCTGGAGCGGGTCCGCCTTGAGTTGCTGGCGGGCAACCGGGAGGGGGGCGCATGAGGAGACAGGCGGCGATCGCGACCAAAGGCCGGGTGCGGGTTTCCAGACGCATCTCCGGAGAGGGCAACGGGGTGTTGGTGGTGGGGCAGGAGCGGTTTCAGGTGGCCATGGTGGATGTGGGACTGTGCGGGATGTGCGTTCTGGCCTCCAAATCCCTGCCCCATGGCCTGGAGGTGATCATGGAGGTCTCCGAATCCTCCGGCGTGGACGCCTATGCCTGCCGGGTGGCCTTTTGCCAGGAGTGCGACCTGGGTTGGCAGATCGGCCTGGAGATCGAGCAGCAGGACGCCCAATTGCTGGTGATACACATTCCTTGAACCACGCTCCCTCCGGCGCTCCCGTTTCCTGGCGGTTGAGCGATTTCGACTATGACCTCCCTCCGGAGCGGATCGCCCAGCGACCCGTTCAGCCTCGGGACGCCTCCCGCCTGCTGGTGAGCCGCCCGGAAGGGATCACGGACGGTGGTTTCGCCGACCTGCCCGCCTGGCTGCGGGCCGGGGATCTGCTGGTTCTCAACGACACCAGGGTGATTCCCGCCCGTTTGCCGGGACGGAAACAGACCGGCGGACGGGTGGAGATCTTTTTGCTGCGGCCTCTGGAGGAGGGGTGCTGGGAGGCGCTGGTGGGCAGCAACAAGCCGGTGCGGCCAGGGAGCGAGATCACCCTGGGGGAGGGATTCTCCGCCGTGATTCTGGAGCGGGACCAGGAGCGGTTCCGGGTGCGCCTGGTGGCTCGGGATGGGGATGTGGCCGCCGCCCTGGAGCGGTTCGGAGAGTTGCCTCTGCCCCCTTATATCGTGGCGTCGGACCGGACGGAGGATCGGGAGCGCTATCAGACGGTCTACGCCCGCCACCCCGGAGCCGTGGCCGCGCCAACGGCGGGTCTGCATTTCACTCCGGGGCTGCTGGCGGCGCTGTCCGCCATGGGCGTGGAGACGGCCATGGTCACGCTGCATGTGGGGTTGGGGACCTTTCAGCCGGTACGTTCCGAGGCGTTGTCCGGCCATGTCATGCATCGGGAGTACATCGTCCTCTCTCCGGAGACGGCGGGGCGGGTGAACGCCACCCGCCAGCGGGGGGGACGGGTGGTGGCGGTGGGGACCACGGCGGTGCGGGTGCTGGAATCGGCGGCGGGGGAGGATGGTGCGGTGCGCCCGGTGACCGGGGAGACGGATCTTTTCATCCTGCCCGGCTTTCGTTTTCGCGTGGTGGATCTGATGCTCACCAATTTTCACCTGCCCAAATCCACCCTGCTGATGCTGGTGGCCGCCTTTGTGGGCAAACCGCGGCAGGAACGGGATTATGCCCATGCCGTGGCCTCCGGCTATCGATTTTATTCATACGGGGACGCGAATCTGCTGTTTCCTGACCAGAAGGTGGGGTGAATCATGGCGGAGCGGTTTGTTTTCGAATGTTTGCACACCGATCCGACCGGCGCCCGTCGGGGTCGTTTCGTCACTCCCCGTGGCGGCGTGGAGACCCCGGTGTTCATGCCCGTGGGGACGCTGGCCACGGTCAAGGCCATGACCCCGCAAGAGGTGCAAACGACCGGGGCGCGGATTCTCCTGGCCAACACCTATCACCTCTTCTTGCGGCCCGGACACGAGACGGTGGCCCGCCTGGGGGGGTTGCACACCTTCATGCAGTGGCCGGGTCCCATTCTGACCGATTCCGGGGGCTATCAGGTGTTCAGTCTGTCGGCCTTGCGCAAGATCAGCGAGGAGGGGGTGACCTTCCGCTCCCACCTCGACGGCTCCTCCCGGTTCTTGAGTCCGGAGATCGCCATCCGGGTGCAAGAGAGCCTGGACGCGGACATCGTGATGCAGCTGGACGAATGCCCTCCCCATCCGGCACCACGGGACTACCTGGCCCGCTCCATGGAACGCTCCCTCCGTTGGGGCGCGCGCTGCAAGGCGGCGCGCACCCCGGAGGATGGTCGCGCCCTGTTTGGCATCATGCAGGGGGGGATGGAGGCGGATTTGCGTCGGGCCTCCGCCGCCGGTCTGGTGGAGACCGGCTTCGACGGCTACGCGTTGGGGGGGCTGTCCGTGGGGGAACCCAAGGCGTTGATGGCCGAGGTGCTCTCCTATGCCCCGGCTTTGCTGCCCGTGGATCGACCCAGATACCTGATGGGGGTGGGCAAGCCGGAGGATCTGGTGATGGCCGTGGGCTGTGGTGTGGACATGTTCGATTGCGTGCTCCCCACGCGCAACGCCCGCAACGGCCAGTTGTTCACCCGCGCCGGGGCCATGAACGTCAAGAGCGCCCGATTCCGGGAGGATCCCGGCCCCCCGGACCCGGAGTGTGGTTGCCCCACCTGTCTGAACTTCAGCCTGGCCTATCTCCATCACCTGTACCGCAATCGGGAGATTCTGGGCCATCGCTTGATGACGATGCACAATCTTTATTATTATCAAGACCTGATGTCGGAAATGCGGGAGGCGATCGTCCAGGACCGGTTTGCCGCGTTCGTCACAGCGTTTCACGCCCGGCGCGCGGGAGAACAGACATGTCCCTGAGTTCCAAACTGGTCTGGAGCGCCATTCTGGTCACGGGGTTGTTTGTCGGCATTGCCGGGCTGGTGCAGCGCTTTGTGATCTATCCCAGCTTCGAGCAGCTGGACCGGATCGAAGCCGAAAAGAATGGCGATCGGAGTTTGCAGGCGTTGCAGCGGGAGTTGCACCACCTGGCGCTGATGGTTCAGGACTGGAGTGTCTGGGACGACACCTACCGGTTCATCGAGGACCGGAACCCGGAGTACATGGCGAGCAATTTCGTCGCGAGCACCTTCACCAACATCAATATCGATCTGCTGTTCATGTATGACAGATCCGGCGGTCTGGTCTGGGGCCATCGTTTTGACGAGCGGAAGGAGGCCGTTCCCTGGCCGGAATTTCCCGCCAATCGGGCTGGTCATCCTTTGCAGGTCCATCTGCGACAGGAGATGGAAGGGGTCAAAGGCGTTTTGTTGACCGACCACGGACCCATTCTGGTGGCAGCGTTTCCCATTCTCACCAGTGAGCACCAGGGTCCGGCGCGTGGCACCGTGATCATGGGACGGATGTTGGACGCCTCCCTGTTGAAAACGCTCCGCGACCAGACGGGCGTCTCTTTTCAGATCTGGGAGCCGGGGCAGGAGCCGACCATGGCCGAACGCGCCATCAAGGCCGGGTTGATGCGGGCTCCATCCCCCGGTCAGGTATTGCACGTCGAGGAGGGGTGGATACGTTTTTACGCCCTGTTGCGGGACGTGGAAGCCCGCGCCACCTTGCTGTTGCGGGCGGACACCCCAAGGGAGATCGCGGTCAGGGGGTGGAACGCCATCGTCATCGGGGTTTTTTTCCAGTGTCTGGCGGCGCTGCTGGTCATGGCGGTGATGATGATCTTTTTGAAAAGAATGGTGCTGAATCCCATCGCCTCCTTGACCGGGAGTATCGCCAGGGATGGGGGTCGGGATGAGTTCGACATTCTGGCGCAATACAAGAGCGCCCTGGAACGCGCCATCGCCGAGGGGACGCGGGAGTTGCAGGTCGCCAGGGATGTGGCCTTGGGGGCGTCCCAGGCCAAGGGGGAGTTTCTCTCCACCATGAGCCACGAGATCCGCACCCCCATGAATGTCATTCTTGGCTACAGCGAGATTCTGGAAAAGACGCCATTGAACGAGGAGCAGCAGAAATTCCTGACCGCCATTCAGAGCGCCGGCAACTCTCTGCTGGGTTTGATCAACGACATTCTGGATCTGGCCAAGGTGGAGTCCGGCAAGCTGATCGTGGAGCGGATTCCGTTCCGGTTGCAGGAGTTGGTGGACAACTGTCTGCTGATGTTCAGGGAGGCGGCCCATGGCAAGGGTTTGACCCTGTCCGGCGAGATCGTTCCGACGATCCCGGATCGTCTGGTGGGGGATCGGGTGCGGGTGCGGCAGATTCTGGTGAACCTGTTGGGGAACGCCATCAAGTTCACCTCCGAGGGTGGCGTGCGGGTGCGGGTGCAGGAGGAGGTGCGTTCCGACCGGGTGGTGGTGGTGACCTTTGCCGTGGTGGATACGGGCATCGGGGTGCCGGAGGAGAAGTTGCGTTCCATTTTCGAGGCGTTCACTCAGGCTGACGCCTCCGATACCCGGCAATACGGCGGGAGCGGACTGGGGTTGGCCATTTGTGTGCGCATGGCCGAGGCCATGGGGGGCGTGGTATGGGCGGAGAAC
>JADGCR010000051.1 GCA_015228895.1 Magnetococcales bacterium | reverse complement strand
GGGGGTGGCTGCTGACGCTGCTGTTCATTCTGCTGTACAAATTCGGTGACGCCCTGGCAGGCGTGATGAGCGCCCCGTTTTATGTGGAACTGGGCTTTACCAAGATCGAGATCGCCAATGTCACCAAACTGTTCGGTCTGGCGGCGGTGCTGGTGGGCAGTGTGGCTGGCGGAATCCTGACAGCGCGCCTGGGGATCATGCGCGCCCTGTTGTACAGTGGCGGCTTGCAGATGGTCTCCAACCTCATGTTCGTGTTGCTGGCCTGGGCCGGTCACTCCATGGAGATGCTGATCGTGACCATCGCGGTGGAAAACATCGCGGGGGGCATGGGAACCGCGGCGTTTGTGGCCTACCTTTCCCGTTTGTGCAACGTGGCCTACACCGCGACCCAGTACGCGCTCCTCTCCTCGTTCATGGCCTTTGGCCGCAACCTGCTGGCCTCTTCCGGGGGCTGGCTGGCGGAACAGATGTCCTGGAGCGTCTTTTTCGTGGTGACCACCCTGGCCGCGCTGCCGGGATTGTTCCTGTGGTGGCTGATGGCCAAACGGTTTCCGGAAGAGCGGGAGGCTCAATGACGCCGGTCGCGGTCGCGGTGCCGGTCGTGATCCCGGTCGTGATCCCGGTCCTGATGATGATGGTGGTGATGCCAGGGCCAGGGCCAACGGTGACAACCGGAGAGCAGCGCCAGGGCGAACAGCGCCAGGAACAAGCGAGACATGACTAACTCCGCCAGAAATTGCGTGAAAAGAGCAGGATGATGGTGAAGATCTCCAGTCGGCCCACGATCATCAGGGAGCCCAGAATGATCTTTCCGAAATCAGGGACATGGGCGAAATTGTCCATGGCTCCCACGGTGTTGAATCCAGGGCCGACATTGGCCCAGGCGGTGAGGGAGGCCCCCATGGAGGAGAGCAGATCCATGCCCATGGCATTGAGCAGCATGCCGCCGCACAAGACGTACCCCAGAGCGAGAACAAAGACCGCCACCGCGTTTTCCAGGATTTCCCTGGGAATGGGATGACCGTCCATTTTTTGCAGCACCACCTGATTGGGATGCAACAACCGACTGGTGACACTGGGAATGGTCTTCAACAGCACCTGGGTCCGCACCACCTTGATCCCGCCGCCGGTGGAGCCGGACATGCCGCCGATCACCATGGTCAGGCCAAGCAGCAGTTGCAGAATCGGGGGCCACTGCTCCCAGTCGGTACTGGCGAAACCGGTGGTGGTCATGATGCTCACCACCTGGAACAGGGCGTGGCGCACCACCTCCTCCAGGTCCCACTGGCTCCAACGCAGCAGCACCGCCGCGATAAACAGGGTGAAGGTGGCGATGATCACCAGATAGGCTTTCAGCTCCTCGTAGGTGAACGCCTTCCAGTCGCGCAGGATGATGACCCGGTAGTGGATCAGAAAGTTCATCCCGCCGACCCCCATGATCAGGATCGACCACCACTGGGCCGCGGGAGAAAAATAGGACATGCTCAGGTTCCTGGTGGAGAACCCGCCGGTGGCGATCGCCGCGAAGGCGTGGTTGACCCCCTCCAGCCAGGTCATGCCGCACAACACATAACCGATGGCGCCAACCACCGTGATCAGACAATAGATGCCCCACAAGGCCCGCGCGGTGGAAACCAGACGCGGGGTCATGCGATCCTTGGTGGGTCCAGGCACCTCGGCCTTGAGCAACTGGGTCCCCCCCACCCCCAGAAAGGGCAGAATGGCGATGGCCATCAGCAGCATGCCCATGCCCCCCAGCCAGTGGGTGATGCTGCGCCACAACAAAATGGACTGGGGCCACGCCTCGATGTCGGTCATGGTCGAGGAACCGGTGGTGGTGAAGCCGGAGGCCGTCTCGAAAAAGGCGGAGGGAAAATCCAATCCACCATGAAAGACATACGGCAGCCCCCCGAAAAAAGCGGCCAGAAACCAACCCAGACTGGTGACCAGGAAACCGTCCCTGGGTTCCATGACCGGCCTGGCCTTGCGGGTCACCAGCAGCCCCACGCCGATCACCCCGGAAGAGACGATGATCGATTGCGCCAGGGGCATGGGGTCCTCCCCCAGACCAAAGGCCAGCATCAGTGGAAACACTTGAAAACCCGTCACCATGGCCAGCAACAGGCTCAACACCCGCAGATCAAAGATCAGATTCATTTTCCGCTCATGAACTCATCGACATGCTTGAAATGGCCTGGAAAGGTGATCAGCAACACCAGATCCCCCGGATTCAGAACCATGTTGCCATTAGGGACCAGCATCTGACCCTTTTTGATCACCGCAGCGACAATCAATGTTTTCGGTAACCCCAGGGACTTGAGGGGCGCGCCCACCATGCGGGATTTTTCCTGGATTTCCATGAACAGGGCGTCCAGTTTGCCGTTGAGCATCGTGGCCGAATCCAGGATCTTGCCCTTGCTCAAGAAGCGCAGGATCTTGCCCACCGCGGCCTGTTTCGGACTGACGACCGCATCGATGCCCAGGGAGGGGGAGAGAGTGATGTAGGCTTCGTTGTCCATCATCGCGATGGCCCGCAGTGCGCCGAATTTGCGCGCCAGGAGACACAACACCATGTTGACCTCCTGGTGGCCGGTCATGGCGAGAAAGGTGGAGGTGCCCTGGGAGTTTTTCTGAATCGTCTCCGGGTCCGTCGCGTCGCAATGCAGGACGACGGTTTCGTCCAGGGAGGCGGCCAACTCCTCGCAACGGGCCAGGGAGTGCTCCAGGATCGTGACGGGAATGCCCTCGTTTTCGAGCTTGGCGGCGATCTGTTCCCCTTTCCACCCGCCACCGGCAATGACGATCTTGCGGTGTTGCACCGGACGTTTGCCCAGCAGGGTAAAGATCTTCGGCAGTTCGGTTTTCATCCCCGTGGTGATGAAAATGCGGTCGGTGACATTCAGGATGGTCTGACCGTTGGGGATGAGCACTTCCCCCCCCTTGTCCACGGCCACGATCAAGGCGCCCACCTTGGACAACTCCGGAATGTCGCATAACGGACGTCCGATCAACACACTCTCCGCGCCGAGGCGGAAACCGGCGATGCTCACCGAACCGTTTTCAAACGGGACGACCTCGAAAGCCTGATCGATCTGGAGAAGATCCAGCACCATTTCCACCGCGGCGTGTTCCGGGCTGAAGACGGTGACGCCACCCAGGGTATGGCTGCTGAGAAGTCTGGGATTGTTCAGGAACTGTTTTTTGCGCACCCGGGCGATGATCCGGGCGGAAGGATTGATCGAACGGGCCATCAGGGTGATGATGACATTGCTTTCGTCCGAATTGGTGACCGCCAGCACCAGGTCCGCCTTGTCGAGACCCGCGGAGAGCAGAAAATCGCTGTCGGAAGTATCGCCATGCAGGGCCTGCAAATCCATGGTCTCTTGCAGTTGCTTGATGACAGAGGCATTGTTGTCGATCAGGACAACATTGTGTTCCTCTCCTGACAGATGTTTGGCCAGGGAGATCCCCACCACCCCGGCACCGAGAACGATAATTTCCATGGAATCCTTGGTTTCTCATACGTCATGGGTGGCTGTTTTCCCTGCATGATACGAACAAACCATCCGCGCGTAAAGATCTCTTTATCCGCCTCGGCCAGAAAAAAACAACGATGCGCGAAGATCGCGTGCGCAAGCGGATCTCCCGCACAAGGGAGGAGGGAGCGGCGTGGACACCCCAAGGGACTGGAAAACGGGGCAGTCCCTTGGGGAAAACGGCGCTAGTCCTGGCGGCTGCCGCAGGTGTTGAGGCCAAGCAGGGGATAGAAAGGACAGAACTTGACGGTTCCAGTCAGGATGGGAATGACGCCCACCCAACCCCACGGGGTGGCCAGACCCACGAAGACCTGGGAAACCAGGGCCACCCCGATCACGATGCGCAGAATGCGGTCGATACCGCCGACATTGGCTTTCATTACTGAAGATTCTCCTTTTGAAGGTTGAAAAACAGATGGATTTTGGTACGGATCATTGGACCATGACAGGGGACGGAAGTTCCGCGACCGCGGCTCAAAAAACGGTCACGGGGTCAATCATCCATCACCACTGAATGCGTGAATGCGATTTCCGGTGGACTTTGGCAATGATTTCTGGTTCATGTAGCAGATCGCATCCCTCACAATGCATTCTGGAGAGTCATCACCATGGAAGCCCTGACCTTGGCCGATGTGGGCGTCGAACGCTTCAACAACGACCATCAACGCTTGTTTTTCTACATTGTGGAGTTCAACCGTCTGACCCAGCGCTTCCGGGAGCGCCCTCCCCTGGAAGACGAATGGGATCAGGTGGATTCCATCTTTCCGAACCTGACGAAATACACCCGGGAGCACTTCCAGTCGGAAGAAGAGTTGATGCGTCGGCACGCCTATCCACTGCTGGACGAACATGTCAGACAGCATCAGCACCTCATCCGCCACCTCGGGATCATCAAGGAGGCGGTGGATGCCCGGCAGACGGACGCCATCGTTCGACTGGAAGCGTTCCTGTTCGAATGGCTGCAAAATCACATCAACCGGATCGACCTCCAGTATTCCGGCTGTTTCGCATGGGAGGAAACCAGGGAAATCATCGAAAAGGCGTTGTTCAACGAGATGATTTCCATTGAACAGTTGCGACGCGTCATCGATCGCGCCCCCGCGGACGCGATCCTGCTGGATCTGCGCACACCCGATGAACACCGGGAAGGGGTCATCCCCGGTTCCACCCTCTTTCCCTGTGATCACAACCTGGAAAACCGCCAGGACACCGAACCCTTTCTCCGCTGCTTCACCGCCCGTTTCGATCCGGAGCAATTCAATCCCCACAACTGGTACATCCTCGTCTGCCGCTCCGGTCCCCGCGCCGCCATTGCGCTGGAATCCTTTCTGCAGCACGGCCTGAAGGCGTGTGAACTCATCGGGGGCATCCAGGAGTGGCTGCGCCAGGGTCTGCAACTGGAGGCCGTCGGGGAGAGGCGGTGAGCCTCATGTGCCGCAAAAGGTTTGAAACTCCCGTTGGGATGGCGGGGGAGGCTCCGCGTACTCCCCCATGCGGGGTTGATCGTCGCACGGGTGGCGCAACAGTTCCAGGAGGGTCGAAAACGGGCCCGCATCCCCCTGGAGCGCGGCCCCAAGGGCGGCTTCCACGCGATGGTTGCGGGGAATGTAGCGTGGGTTGGCCGCCCGCATGCTGGCGAGGCGTTCCCGTGTTCCCATCCCATCCTGTTGCAGGCGCGCTTTCCAGCGCACCTCCCAGGCGTCGAAGGGTGCGGGATCGGAAAAAAGGGAGCGGACCCCGCCATCGGTCGCGGACTCCCCCGCCGCCGCGCAGAGATGTCTGAAGGTCAGGGTATAATCGGCCCTCCCCTGTTGCATGATCGTCAGCAGGTCGCGAACCAGCACCCCGTCCCCGGAGTCGCTGGCGCCAAAACCGAGCTTGACCCGCATCCCCTCCAGATGGTATTGGGCGCACCGTCCGGAAAACCCGTGCACCACCTCCCCGGCCCGCTCCCGCGCCACCCTTTGGTCCAAGGTCATGACCGGCAGCAGGGTTTCGGCCAGACGGGCCAGGTTCCAGGCGGCGCAGTCGGGCTGGTTGGCGAAGGCATACCGCCCCAGGTGATCGATGGAGCTGAACACCGTCGCCGGATCATAGGCGTCCATGAAGGCGCAGGGGCCATAATCGATGGTTTCGCCCGACACGGTGGTGTTGTCGGTGTTCATCACGCCATGGATGAACCCCACCAGCATCCAGCGGGCCACCAGGAACGCCTGTCTGTCCGCCACGGCCCGCAACAAGTCGAGACAGGGTTCCTCTCCGGTTTCAAGGTCGGGATAATGGCGTGCCAGCACATGTTCCGCCAGGGCGCGCACTCCGGCGAAATCCCCCCGCGAGGCGCAATACTCGAAGGTGCCGATGCGGATATGGCTGGCGGCAACCCGGGTCAGGACCGCGCCGGGCAGAGGCTCCTCCCGCATCACGCTCTCTCCCGTCGCGACCGCGGCCAACGCCCTTGTGGTGGGAATGCCCAGGGCGTGCATGGCTTCCGACACCAGATACTCCCGCAACACCGGCCCCAGCCACGCCCTGCCATCCCCCTGGCGGGAAAAGGGGGTCCTGCCACTCCCCTTCAACTGGATGTCCCGCCTGTTCCCCCGACGGTCGATGACCTCGCCCAGCAGAATGGCACGCCCGTCCCCCAACCGGGGAACGAAATGTCCGAACTGATGCCCGGCGTAGACGAGGGCGACGGGGTCCGCGTCCTCCGGCAGCAGATTCCCGGAAAACAGCAGATGGGCCAGGGGTTCCAGGACGCGCGGGTCCAGACCCAGTTCCTCGGCCAGACCACGATTGAAAACGATCAAACGGGGAGCGGCCACGGGCACCGGGACAACCCGCGTGAAACAGTGGTCGGGCAGCGACAGATAGCTGTTGCTGAAACGAAAGACCGGGGCGGTCAATGGCATCATACGCTCCGACCCGTTCATCCCGACGTCCCCGTTTCCAACGTCTGGGCGGCCAACAGATCGTTCATGGCCCGTTTGACATCGACGAACTCGGGGCCGCATTGTTGGCAAGCGCGACGGATCAGGGCGAAATCCTGGTGATGAATCTCCATGCAACGTCCCAGTTCAACCATGCGGGCCGCCCCCAGGGTCACGCTGGAAGATCTCAGGGAGTGGGCTGCGAACCGTATGCCGTCGGCGTCGTTCCGTTCCAGCGCCGTTTCCAACTCCGCCAGCACTTCCGGAATCCGCGTCAGATAGTGGTCCACCATCCTGCCCAGAAGTCCCGCGCCACTCTTCCGGGCCAACTCCGCGACCCCTCCCAAGACGACCGGGTCCAGAACGGGAACGGAGCCGCTGACCGCCTCCCCCGCGCCGATCCACCCGCACGGAAGCGCTTCCGCGGAAGAGACGGGGGGATGGGACGCTTCCCGAACCGGGTCAGGAGAGGCCGGCGCGCCCGGCTCCGCGACGCCTGACCCCGGAGGCAACCAACGATGCAGCAGATTGCCCATCTCCGCGTGATTGAACGGCTTCTGCAAATAATCGTCCATCCCCGACTCCCGGCACTGTTGCCGGCTCTCCTGCAACACATGGGCGGTCAAGGCGATGATGGGAACACGCGCCCTCCCCGTCTGTATTTCCCATCGACGCAGATGTCTGGTGGTCTCGAAGCCATTCAGGACCGGCAGTTCACAATCCATGAAAATCGCATCGAAGGGCTCGGCGGCGTCACACACGGCCTGGATGGCCCGCCGACCGTCACCGGCCACCGTCACCTGACACCCGAACCGTTCCAGGGTCGCCACCGCCACCTCCTGGTTGACCGGGTTGTCCTCGACCAACAGGATCCGTCCGGAGAAACGGATATTGTCCGGGGTGGCTGGCCGCTGGATGGCCTGCCAGACCGCGATCTCCCGTCGATCCCCCGGCTGTTGCAAGCCAAACCGAATCGTGAACCGGAAGGTGGATCCCTGTTCCGGCATACTCTCCACCCACAACGTCCCGTTCATCATCACCACCAGCTGCCGGGTAATGGCCAATCCCAATCCGGTCCCCCCGAATCTGCGCGAGACCGAAGGGTCCTCCTGGGAAAACGGCCGGAACAACCGGTTCTGGAATTCGGGGGCGATGCCGATACCGGTATCGGTTACCTGGAAACCCAGCAGGACATCCGCCTCCCGCTTCTCCATGACCGCCACCGACACCCGGACGGACCCCTCCGCGGTAAACTTGATGGCGTTGCCCACCAGGTTGAACAGGATCTGATTGAGACGGTAGGGATCTCCCAACAGGTGAGCAGGCACGCCCTCCCCCATCTCGAAATGGCACGACAACCCCTTGGATTGAGCTTGCTCCACCAGCAGACCATGGACATCCCGCATCACCTCGTCCAGATTGAAACGGATGATATCCATCACCAGACGACCTGCCTGTATCTTGGAGAAGTCCAGGATATCGTTTATGATGCGCAACAAGGTCCGCCCGGACCGCCGGATGGTTTCCACATAGTGGCGTTGCCGGTCCGTCAACGGGGTCGCCAGCATCAGGTCGGCCATTCCCAGCACCCCGTTCATCGGCGTGCGGATTTCGTGGCTCATGATGGCCAGGAACTCGGACTTGGCCCGGTTGGCCTGTTCCGCCCGATCCAGGGCCTGTTGTTTCTCCTCCTCCAACCGCTTTTTGTCGGTGATGTCGTTCTTGATGCCCAGGAACAGCGTGATCTGCCCGTTGGGATCGCGAATGGGGGAGATGTTGGCGAACTCCCAATACAGTTCACCACTCTTGCGACGGTTGCACAGATCCCCCCGCCAAATCCGCCCGCTGGAGATGGTCCGCCACAAATCCTGAAAAACCTCCGGTGGCGTGACGCCGGATTTGATCAGGCTGATCGCATGACCCGTGAGTTCCTCCTGGGAATAACCGCTGGTGGCGATAAAAGTGGGATTGACATATTGGATGACACCCCGCCGGTCCGCGATGACAATGGAGGAGGGACTCTGCTCCACCGCTTGAGAGAGGACGCGCAGCTTCTCCTCGACCTGATGACGATGGGTCAGGTCCAGGACTGTTCCCAGCATGGCCACCGCCCGGCCCCCCTGATCCCGGATCACTTCCCCCCGCGCCAGGACATAGCGCAGGGTGCCGTCGGGACGCCGGATCGAGTGTTCGGCCTGGTAATGGGTGCCAGGCTGGTCCAGGACGGTTCCCACATCCTCCATCACCCGGCTCCGCTCCCGCTCCGGAATGGCCTGCAAAAAGAGTTCATAGGAGGGCTGCGTCCGCTGTGGATCCAGACCGAAAATGCGAAAGACCTCCTTCGACCAGATGAGCCGACCACGATCGATCTCCCAATGCCAGTGGCCCAGTTTGGCGATCTCCTGAGCCATTTCCAGTTGCATCTGGCTGGCGGAAAGTTCCTGATTGGCAATGGCCAACGCGTCACGGGCGCTGGTGATGTTGTGGTACAGGGTCTTGATGGGACTTTCCAGGGTGATCTCCACCACCGCCTTGTAGAGACAGAAAAATGCCGTGATCTTGAGCAGATGCCCCACCAGATTGGAAAAACCGTAGATGTCCACGTAGAAGGTGAAGGAGAGTTCCGCTCCCACCGTGGCGAACTGCGCCCACCGCAGGAGGGTCAGGATATCCTGCTGGAACGAATCGCGCTGGCTGTGCAGCAACCCCATGCCAAGCAACAGCATGGCGCAGATGACATATTCGCTGGTTTTCTTGAAGGAGGTCAGTCCCTGGCCATCCACCCAGCAGTCGGGAAAGAGTCCCCACTGAAAAATGGCGAGCAGGATCAACCCGGTGACCATCCCGTACAGCAGCAGCAACCCGTTCACCGCCAGGGGGCGCCGTATGAAAAAAAAGGCGGCGAGGAAGGAGACCGCCTCCAGATAGCGCGCCCCGATCCACAACTGGGTCGCCAGGTTCGCGTCCCGGCGCGCGAAGATTTCCATCCCCCTGTAACCCAGGGTATGGATCAGATCGAGAAAACCGATGAACAAAAAGGCGATGCCCAGAAAGAGCAGATAGTGGTTGTCGAAGAACCGCCGCCCGTTCCAGGCGATGACGAAAAAAGTGAACGCGATGACAACACTGAAGATTTCCGCCAGGATATGGAACAGCAGATAACTCTTGAAGGAGGTCACCACCAGCGCCGTCAGCAGGCAGACCGTGAACACCATCCCTGGCAATCGGTAGGCAGTGGCGGTCGTGTCGGCGGGCTGCGACATGCGCGATAACCTTAGTCTGGAGGCGACGGCGTGATGGAACCGTCCCCATCCGTCCTTGCCGATCCCTCTGCGAAACGGTTTCCCCGGTTTCCACCCTGTTGGAAAGTATGCCAGAATTCCCCGTTTGTCAAACATCCCGCGATCAGCCGCCCCGCGCGGGGCGGTCAGGGCCGCTCAACCGAGCCGCCGGACCGCGCTTCACAAAAAATACGCCGCGTCAGGGCCACCAGATCCAGAACCTGTCCATTCTCCACGCGATAGAAGACATGATTGGCCTCACGCCGCGAGGAGAGAATCTTTTTATCCCGCATGATGCCCAAATGTTGCGACACGTTGGAAGGCGTGGCCCCCACGGTCTCCACCAGTTCCTGCACGTTCATTTCCCGGTCGCGCAGGGCGACGATCACCTTCAAGCGCACCGGATGCGCCAAAGCCTTGATGCAACGCGCGACGTTTTCCGCACTGATTTCATTCATGTCGAGATTCATTCCGCTGGTTCCTTTCCATGGGACAGGGTGTAAAAAGACGATGGGATTCCGGATCAGCGGGCGGAACCGGGTAGCCTCGTGAAAGCGTCGGTGCCATCCATTGCCACGACAGGTCACGATTCCACCCGCCGGATCCTCGTCGCGAGGATCCGGTGGCGAGCGTTGTGCATGATGGAATCCCTGTCACATTCAGGTGGGAACTCTTTCATCGATCAATTTCTGCACCACGCCGGGGTCGGCCAGGGTGGTGGTGTCCCCCATGCTGTCGAGTTCATTCGAGGCGATCTTGCGCAGGATGCGGCGCATGATCTTGCCGGAACGGGTTTTGGGCAGGCCGGGCGCCCACTGCATGACATCGATGTGGGCGATGGGGCCGATCTCCTTGCGCACCAGGGTGGCCAGCTCCTTGCGCAGGCTCTCGGTGGGTTCCTCGCCCACCATCAGGGTGACGAACGCGTAGATCCCCTGCCCCTTGATGGAATGGGGATAACCCACCACGGCGGCTTCGGCCACTTTTTCGTGCAAGACCAGCGCGGATTCGATTTCGGCGGTGCCCAGATTGTGACCGGAGACGATGATGATGTCATCCACCCGGCCCGTGATCCAGTGATAGCCATCCGCGTCCCGGCGACAACCGTCACCGGGGAAGTAGCGGCCCGGATAGGCGGCGAAGTAGGTGTTGTAAAAACGTTGATGATCCCCGTACACCGTGCGCATCATGCCCGGCCAGGGACGGGTGATGGTGAGGATGCCGGTGGTCTCCCCCTCCTGCACCACCCCTTTTTCGTCCACGATCTCCGGGACGATGCCAAAAAACGGCAGGGTGGCGGAACCGGGCTTGGTGGGAATGGCGCCGGGCAAGGGGGTGATGAGGATGCCCCCGGTTTCGGTCTGCCACCAGGTATCCACGATGGGGCAGCGGCTCTGACCCACCGTATGGTAATACCACTCCCAGGCTTCGGGATTGATGGGTTCTCCCACCGATCCCAGCAGGCGCAGGGATTTGCGGCTGGTCCTGTTGACGAACTCATCCCCCTGGGCCATCAGGGAACGAATGGCGGTGGGGGCGGTGTAGAAGATGTTGACCTGGTGCTTGTCGATCACCTGCCAGAACCGGGAGGGGTCCGGATAGGTGGGAATCCCCTCGAACATCAGGGTGACGGCCCCGTTGGAGAGGGGTCCGTAGACGATGTAGGAGTGGCCGGTGATCCAGCCCACGTCGGCGGTGCACCAATAGACATCCCCATCGTGGTAGTCGAAGATGTAGCGGTGGGTGATGGTGGCGTAAAGAAGATAACCGCCGGTGGTGTGCAACACCCCCTTGGGTTTTCCGGTGGAGCCGGAAGTGTAGAGAATGAACAGGGGATCTTCCGCTTCCATGGGTTCGGCGGGACACTCCGGACCGGCGGCGGCGATGGCGTCGTGATACCAGAGATCCCGCGCCGGGTCCATCGGCACCGCGCCCCCGGTGAGACGGACGGTGAAGACGGTATGGACCGAGGGACACTCCAACAGAGACTGATCCACATTGACCCGCAAGGGGATCTTCTTCGCGCCCCGCACCCCTTCGTCCGCGGTGACCACCGCGCAACAGGCGGCGTTCTGGATCCGGTCCTTGAGGGACTCCGGGGAGAATCCGCCGAACACCACCGAATGGACCGCGCCGATGCGAGTGCAGGCCAGCATGGCCACGGCGGCTTCGGGGATCATGGGCATGTAGATGCAGACCCGATCCCCCTTGCGCACGTTCCTGGCCTTCAGGGCGTTGGCGAAACGGCAGACCTCGGCGTGCAGTTCCCTGTAGGTGATATTTCTGGAGCTGTCCGGGTCGTCCCCCTCCCAGATGATGGCGGTCTGATCGCCACGGGTGGCCAGGTGGCGATCCAGACAGTTGTAAGAAACGTTGAGTTGGGCGCCATCGAACCAGCGGATGTGGGCCCG